>NZ_JBZXEA010000011.1:114888-385709 GCF_058725345.1 Pseudomonas sp. DW-iso17
GTCCCAGGTGGCGTTACCACGCAGAGCGTGGGAACGAGCATGTGCCTGCTGCCGGGAAGATCGCTCCCGCGCTCCGCGTGGGAATGCAGCCCGTGACGCTCCGCGTCACACCCTCAACGCGGCCGGACGCGGAGCGTCCTGGACGGCGTTACCACGCAGAGCGTTGGGAACGAGCAGATCAGAATTCGATGCGTACATCACCCTTCGGCACACTGCAGCACGACAGGATGTAGCCTTCAGCCTCGTCTTCTTCGGTAATCCCGCCGTTGTGCTCCATCTCCACTTCGCCGCCCAGTTTCATCACCTTGCACGTACCGCAGATGCCCATGCCGCAGGCCTTGGGGATCAGCAGGCCGAGCTTGGCCGCTGCGGCATGCACCGTTTCCCCCGGTGCCACGCGAATGCTTTTGCCGGACGCGATAAATTCCACTTGATGCAGGTCTGCCAGGTCGATCTCCGGCGCATCCGCCGCTTGCTCGGCCTGCTCCACCGCATCGGCACGGGCTTCGGGCGGCGTCGCGCCAAACGATTCCTCGTGATAACGGGTCATGTCGAAACCGGCAACTTCCAGCAAACGCTTCACCGCGTTCATGTACGGCGTAGGGCCGCAGCAGAACACTTCGCGCTCAAGGAAGTCCGGCACCATCAGCTCCAGCATTTTGTGGTTCAGATAGCCGCGATACCCGGCCCAGGGTTCGCCCAGGCCGTGTTTTTCGCAAATCAGGTGCAGGCTGAAGTTGTCGATCCGCGACGCCATGTGCTCCAGCTCGCGGTGATAGATGATGTCCTTGGGCGAGCGGGCGCTGTGGATAAACGTCATGTCGACGTTCGCGTTGGTGTCGTAAAACCAGCGCGCCATGGACATCACCGGCGTGATCCCAACGCCGCCGCTGAGGTACAGCACTTTCGGGCTTGGGAAGTCGATGGCATTGAACAGCCCGACCGGGCCGTGCACCGCCAACTCCTGGCCTTCGTGCAAAGTGTCGTGCAGCCAATTGGAAACCCGGCCGCCCGGTACGCGCTTGATGGTCACCGAGAAGCTGTAAGGCACCGACGGTGAGCTGGAAATGGTGTACGAACGCATGATCGGCTGGCCTTCGATTTCCAGCTCCAGGGTGACGAATTGCCCCGGCTTGAAAAAGAACAGGATCGGCTGATCGGCCATAAAACAGAAGGTGCGCACATCCCAGGTTTCCTGGATGACTTTGACGCAGCGGACGATGTGCCGACCATTGGCCCAGGTCTGGGTGGTTACCGGATTCAGGAAATTATTGGACATGTTGTTCTCCACCGCCGACGTCGGCCTTATGGTGGCGATTCTGCGTAACGCGAGAACCACCCATTTACCTATCTGCGACATTCACATACTTACGGCGACCAGCCCCCAAAGACAGGGGCTTGCGCGTCGGGATCAGATTGGGCCATGTCGCCCATGGATAAGGTTCGACGTTACGCCGGGCCCACACTCGCTCCCAACAAAGACGCGTTCTTTACGCCTTGCACAGCACCAACCGTAGCCACTATTCGCCGGCCACACAGAATGGCCATGAGGACACACACGATGGACGTCACCGCAACCTTAAGCTTGGGCGATCCGCTGGAACCCGCACGCAAGGCCACCGCGCAAATGCTGCAAGAGCGCGAGCGCACTTTTTCGCTGCCGCAGCCGTTCTACTCTGATGAGCGGCTGTTCGATATCGACATGCAGGAGATCTTCCAGAAAGAATGGTTGATCGCCGGCATGACCTGCGAAATTCCTACCAAGGGCAACTACCTGACCCTGCAAGTGGGCAAGAACCCAATCATCGTGATCCGGGGTGCCGATGGCGTGGTGCATGCGTTTCACAACGTGTGCCGCCACCGTGGTTCGCGCTTGTGCACCAGCGAAAAGGGCAAGGTCGCCAAGCTGGTTTGCCACTACCACCAGTGGACCTACGAGCTGGACGGCCGCCTGCTGTTCGCCGGCACCGAGATGGGCGCCGATTTCGACATGAAGCAGTACGGTTTGAAGCCGGTGAACGTGAAGACCGCTGGCGGCTATATCTTTATCAGCCTGGCCGAAAACCCGCCGGCCATCGATGACTTCCTGTCGACGCTCAGCCATTACATGGAGCCCTACGACATGGAGAACACCAAGGTGGCGATCCAGACCACCTTGTTCGAAAAAGCCAACTGGAAGCTGGTGCTGGAAAACAACCGCGAGTGCTACCACTGCAACGCCTCGCACCCGGAACTGCTGAAAACCCTGCTGGAATGGGACGACGTTACCGACCCACGTGCCGACCAGGCGTTCAAGGACCACGTAGCCGCCTCCGCCGCCGCCTGGGATGCCGAGAAGATCCCTTACGCCCACGCCAGCTTCGGCCTGCGTAACCGGATTGTGCGCATGCCGCTACTCAAGGGCACCGTGTCGATGACCCTGGATGGCAAACAAGGTTGTGCCAAGCTCATGGGCCGCATCAAGAACCCGGACCTGGGCTCGATGCGCATCCTGCACCTGCCGCACTCCTGGAACCACTGCATGGGCGACCACATCATTGTGTTCACCGTGTGGCCCATCAGCGCCCAGGAAACCATGGTTACCACCAAGTGGATCGTGCACAAGGACGCCGTGGAAGGCGTGGACTACGACGTGGAACGCATGCGCCAAGTGTGGGACGCCACCAACGACCAGGACCGCCGCCTGGCCGAAGAGAACCAGCGCGGGATCAACTCCACCGCTTACCAACCCGGCCCGTACTCCAAGACCTATGAATTTGGCGTGGTGAATTTTGTGGATTGGTACAGCGAGCGCATGCTGAGCAACCTGGGTGCGGCGCCGGCGCCTTATCTCAAAGGCGTAGCTGCTCACGAATAACGCTTGTTTGGGAGCGGGCTTGCCCGCGATGGCATGGTGTCTGTCAAAGTCTGTATTGGCTGATAGACCGCTATCGCAGGCAAGCCAGCTCCAACATTTGAACAGATTAGCTGTTCAAAATTCGATCAGCTCTGATACAGCCCTTTACCACCCTGCCCTCCAGCCTTTACCCAACAACTTATCCACAAAGCCACCCACAGCAATTGTGGGCAATTGCGTCGTGGACGAAAATTAAATCAAGAAAATCCGTGACTTATTCAAACTTCCGGGTTTCAGCTCAAGCTGATCATTTATTGATCAAACCTCCAAGAGCCTTGTTTGGCGTGGCTTGCAGCGGTAAGCGAACACCTTATCCACAGATGCGCCAACAGACTTTGGGGGCAACTTTGTCTGGGCTGTGGAAAACCACCTAAAGTCGCTATTTCCGCGGGTCATGAGACGTTTTAAGGGTTAAATACAGTGTTTTGGTGATTTTTTAACCAACCCTCTGTAGGCCTCGTATTACATGGCCTACAACGGATAGCGAACATCTTATCCACAGATCCGCCAACAGACTTTGGGGGCAAGTTATAAAATCCGCTTAGCTTTATCCACAGCAAAACCCTAGAGAAAACCGCCACTTAGCCTGATCATTTTTCAGCCAATAGCGCACAGGCCTTTAAATACATGCCCTGCGGACAAACACAAACACCTTATCCACAGGCACGTGCACAGCGATTGTGGGTAATTGCCCGCTTGTCCGTTCCTTGTGCGGAAACGCTCAAATTTAAACTTCATCTACACTCTTTCTTGCAGTTATATCCATTGGCCCAGGTGAGTACAGAAGTCCTTGGCGCAAAAGAGGAGATAGACCGGTGACGTGGCAGGGCAATCCCAGCCATCACCGCGCCAAAGGTTTTACGCTGATTGAATTACTACTGACGCTGGCCTCACTGGCCACGCTTTCGACAGTGGCTTATCCGCTGACGGCGCTGATGGGTCAACACATTCGGGAACTCGACTTGCAGCGTTCGCTGCGAGACATTCGCTATGCCATCGATGCTTACAAAACGCTAACAACACACTGAGCGTTCCAGCAGTTCGGAACTTGTTTGTCTGAATTGAAGGTGGACTAGAGCATGAATAATTTACAGCAACATACGAACGTTCTCATCAAGTGGCTGCTGGCAGCGGTGCTTCTGGCCCCCCTGTTGGTCATGGCACACGGTGCCGTCGATGAGCCGGTATCACGCCAGGTTCATTGCAAAGCGCTTCCAGATTTCTGGTCGGGAAACCCCAGCGATCCAGGATGCGCGGCGTTAGCCAAAACAAGCGGACAGTATCCAGGCCAGCAATGGAATGAAGTTGCCCATTTAATTGCTGCCCCGGGGTATAACGACCCGGAAATCGTTAAAAAAGCAGTTCCAGATGGGCAGCTATGTTCAGCAGGTGACAAGAAGAAAGACGGCCTTAACTTGGTGTCAAATGATTGGTACCGGACGGACGTCACGCCTCACGACGGTAAAATGAACGTTCGCATCATCGGTACGGCCCCTCACGTCCCCAGTTTTGCAAAGGTATTCCTGACAAAACCTGGCTTTGATCCGACCACAGCACCGCTGACCTGGAATGATTTGGTCCTTATCCATACCGAGCAACTGACAGTCGCTCAAACCGACTGGGGCACCAGGCCGCCTGCCATTTCGTCTTCGGGGTACTTCAGATTTCCAGTGCCTATCCCTGCAGAACAATTCGGCAACGCGACCCTCTTCGTGCAATGGCAACGAATTGACCCGGCCGGGGAAGGATTCTACAACTGCAGTGATATCAATATTATCGGGGCAGGCGTTCCCGAGCGGTGGTTTGATCTGGGGCAATTCATCGATGCCGTCATGAAAGACCTCACCCCAGGAAACGCCGTTCACTTCCGTATTCTGGACAACACGCCACAAGCGAAAGAGGTCGTAGACATTACCCTGCCCATTGACGCAAACAATCTGGACGCGAAGATATGGGGCCCGCAACTGGCCAATCAAATCCCTTCAAGCATCGCCAAAGTAGGGGAAAAAGACGGCAATGACATTGTGTTCAACACGGCTGATCCGCAGGTCAATTCGGTATTCGTACAGGTCAAGGGTTACTCCAAGGCCATGGCGATAGTCGAAGCGGGCGGTGGGGAATACCCCGCGTACGTGCCGAACAAGAGCCCCCCTTACAAGCCACGTGACGTTGTATCTAACAAGGGCGCCAATTATGTGTGCAAACCCTACCCAAATAGCGGCTGGTGCTCGCAATCACCCAGCTATTACGAACCTGGTGTAGGCAGCCAATGGAACGATGCGTGGGATAAGAAAGACTGAGAAGTAAAATGTCTGTTGCGAGACAAACGCTGTGGTGTATACAGCGTTTGCCTCGCTATCTTTTCAGAAGAGCTTAGCGAACCACGCCTTCCTCTATCAGCAACTTGAGAATCGCCTGCGCGCCCTCTTCGGCGCTGACGCCCTTGAGCACCTGCCCCCCACCCCCACTGGCCTTGGCTGTGGCAGCTTTCATACGATCGGCGCCGCTCTTGGCCTTGATCACCTTGAGGCGCTTGGGCCGCGGTTTGGCCGGTTGCAGCAGTGCGTCTGTGAATAACTCATCCTGTTCAATCTCGACGTCATGGGCTGCCAACTCACCCCGTTGCGCCGGGCCGTAGGCGCTCTGGCGTGGTTTGGGCGCGGCGTTATCCACAGTGGCAAGAAACGGCAGGCGCACCTTCAAGCGCCGCCGCTGGCCGCGAGGCAGCGCCTGCAGCACCAGGGCTACGCCGGCGTCGATGGACTCCACCTGCGCCAGCCCCACAATCAGCGGCCAGCCCAGTTGTTCGGCCAACAGGAACGGCAGCATCCCCGAACCTTCGCCGGTTTCTGCCTGGCTTCCGGTCAGTACCACTTGGGCGCCCGCGTCGCGCAGATACTCGCTGAGCACCGGCAACGCATCGGCGCCCGCCGGCTGTTCGAGTACCTGCAGTTGCGGCAGGCCCATGCCCAGGTAGCTGCGCAGGGTCGGCTCGCTGACATCACCCGCGTGCAGCACCTGCAACTTATCCCCAGCCAGTTGCAGCCCCAACTCTACCGCGCGCGCGTCCTGCTCGGCACGGCGTGGACGCCCGGAGGTGGGGTGAGCGCCGATGGACACCAGGCTGAATACAGTGTTGGTCATGGTCATATCCTCAGGCTGCATCGCGCTTGGCGCCGTTGCGGTAGGTCTCGACCGCCGCGATCAAGGCGTGCAGTATCGCGGCGCTTTCGCCGATCACCGACAGGTCGGCACGCTTGATCATGTCGCACCCTGGGTCGAGGTTGATCGCCACCACCTTGTCGCAGGCACCGATGCCTTGCAGGTGCTGGATCGCCCCGGAAATCCCGACGGCCACGTACACCCGCGCAGTGACCCAGGTGCCGCTGGCGCCGACCTGGCGATCGCGCGCCATGAAGCCATCGTCCACTGCCACCCGCGAGGCGCCTTCGGTGGCGCCCAGGGCCGCGGCGGTCTGGTGGAATAGCGCCCAGTCCTTTACGCCGTTGCCACCGGAGAAAATGAACTCTGCCTCGGCCATCGGAATCGCTGCCGGGTCGACCGCCACCGCGCCGAGATCTTCGATACGCGGCAAACTGCGCGCCAGGCCTGTGGATAACTCCACGGGCAAGACTTCGTGGCGGGTTTCGCTGACCGGATCGGCACATTCGGCGGCGGCGAGGATCAGACGGGGCAACGGTCGCGCCAGGTCTTCCTGGCCGGCACCGGCACGGCCGATGCACTCCTCGCCCTTGATCTGCCACACCCGCGTCGCCGGGCGTTCCTTGAGGCTGGCGGCAAAGCGTCGCCCCAGTTCGCCACCACCGCTGCGGCTATCTGGCAGCAACCAGTGGCGCGGGCTGAATTGGTTATCCACAGCGCGCAGGCCCTGCACCCGTTGCTCCGGTGCATAACCCTCGAACTCATGCCCCTCCAGCACCAGCAGACGGTCGACGCCGGCCGTGGCAAAGGCGCTTTCCTTGTGTTCACCGAATACCACCGCCAATACCGCGCCGTCACTGCCAGCCAACTGGCGCGCCAGGCCAAGCAGGTCACGGTCGTGGCTGCTCAGACGGCCACCGACCATGTCCGGCACCACGTTGATGTAGAACGCCGGGGTCGGCACCTGATGCAGCGGCAATTGCACTTGCACTGCCGCGCTGCGCTTGGCCGCGCCGCCCTGCTGGGCACCGCTGCGGTCGATGCGCTTGATGCCGTTGGGCCCGATAAAACTAACACCATGCACGTTTTTGCGAATGATACCGTTGGGCCCCATCCAGCTGTGTTGCACCGGCTGCATCGCCGCGTGCAACGGGTGCAGGCGGTTACGGGCGATCCATTCGGCCCGGGGGTCGCGGCGGATAATATCGCTCATCAGTGCACCTCCGCAGGTTCACGCTTGAGGGGGACTTTGGCCGGCGCGGCGTCTTCAAGCAACGCGTCGGCTACCAGTTCGGCGATGTCTTTGATCAACGGGCGCGGTTCGACCACGCCTTCAAGCATCGCGGTGCATTGCGGGCAACCCACGGCCACCAGTTCGGCACCGGTCTCGCGGATGTCGTCCATGCGCATATCGGGGATACGTTGCTTGCCGGGGATGTCTGTGATCGGCGCGCCGCCACCGCCACCGCAGCAGCGTGAACGGAAGCCCGAGCGTTGCATTTCCTTGACCTCGATACCCAACGCCCGCAGCACTTGGCGCGGCGCCTCGTATTCACCGTTGTAGCGGCCCAGGTAGCAGGGGTCGTGGTAGGTCACGCTGTTGCCTTTGTGCTGGCCCAGGTTCAGCGCGCCCTCGCCAATCAGCTCGGCCATGAAGGTGCTGTGGTGCTGCACCCGGTAGTTGCCGTTGAAGGCACCGTATTCGTTTTTCAGCACATGGAAACTGTGCGGGTCGCAGGTGACGATGCGCTTGAAGCTGTACTTGGCCAGGGTCTGAATATTGCGCGTGGCCAGCAGCTGGAATGTCGCCTCATCGCCGAGGCGCCGCGCCACGTCACCGCTGTCGCGTTCTTCCAGGCCAAGCACGGCGAAGTCGACCTTGGCGGCCTTGAGCACTTTGACGAAGGCGCGCAGGGTACGTTGGTTACGCATGTCGAAGGCGCCATCGCCGACCCAGAACAGCACATCGCAACTGCCTTTGTCGCTGAGCAACGGCAAGTTCAGGTCTGCCGCCCAGTTCAGACGACCACCGGGTGCGAAACCGCCGGGGTTGTCGGTAGCGATCAGGTTTTCCAGGACTTCGGCGCCCTTGTTCGGCGTGGCGCCTTTCTCCAGGGTGAGGTGGCGACGCATGTCGACGATGGCGTCTACGTGCTCGATCATCATCGGGCACTCTTCCACGCAAGCGCGACAGGTGGTGCACGACCACAGGGTCTCGGCGTCCACCAGGCCGTTGACGATCGGCTGGTGCGGGTTGCCGCCGTGTTCGCCCACCGGTTTGCCGGGGTACGGGCTGCCGGCGAACTTGGCATCGGTGCCACCGGCCAAGCCGACCACCATGTCCTGGATCAGCTTTTTCGGGTTCAGTGGCTGGCCGGCGGCAAACGCCGGGCATGCTGCTTCGCACTTGCCGCACTGCACGCAGGCGTCGAAGCCGAGCAGTTGGTTCCAGGTGAAGTCCTTGGGTTTTTCTACGCCCAGCGGCGCGGTTTTATCACTGAGGTCCAGCGGCTTCAGACCGGTGGAGCGGCCACCGCCAAAGCGCTCGGCGCGACGGTGCCAGGCCAGGTGCAGGGCACCGGCGAAGGCGTGTTTCATCGGCCCGCCCCAAGTCATGCCGAAGAACATTTCGGACACGCCCCACAGCACGCCCACGCTCAGCAAAGCCGCGAGCAGCCAGCCGCCGAAATCGGCGGGCAGAATCCCGGCCACCGGCAAGGTCACCAGGAAGAAGCTCACCGAGAACGCCATCAGGCTTTTCGGCAGGCGCATCCACGGGCCTTTGGACAAGCGGGCAGGCGGATTGCGGCGGCGCAGGTACATGAAGATCGCGCCGACAAACATCAATGTCGATGCCAGCAGCAGCGCATAGCCAAGAATGCGGCTCTGCAGGCCGAAGCCGTGCACCAGGATCGCCAGCAGCGCCGACAGCACAAAGCCGAGCGCCGTGGCTACGTGGGTGTTGGCGATGTATTTGTCACGGGCGACCACGTGGTGCAGGTCGACCATGTAGCGCTTGGGCATGGCCAAAAGGCCGCCCAGCAGGTCGACTTTGGACGAGCGGCCACGGCGCCACATGTTCACCCGGCGCAAGGCGCCGAGGACGGCGAGGCCCAGGGCGGCAAAAAGCAGGATGGGAAGAAGGGTATTCAGCATGGTGAAGCTCCCACTAAGATCGTTCCCACGCTCTGCGTGGGCATGCATCCTGTGACGCTCTGCGTCACGACCTTAAAAGCAGACGCGGAGCGTCCAGGGCGGCATTCCCACGCAGAGCGTGGGAACGATCAGGTGCGTCAGAAATCCTTGCACAAGCGCAGGGCGTCATAGATGGCGGCGTGGGTGTTGCGCTGGGCCACACAGTCACCAATGCGGAACAGCAAGTACCCCTCGCCCGCCTCGCTCAAGCATGGCTGCGGCTTGATCGCAAACAGCGCTTCAACGTCGATCTGGCCCTTGTTGCGCGAACCTTCCTTGAGCCCGTAGTAAATGGCCTCGTCCGGACGCACGCCGTTCTCCACCACCACCTGGTCCACCACCCGCTCCTCTTTGGCGCCGGTGTATTCGTTTTCCAGCACGGCCACCAGCTTGTCGCCCTCGCGGTAGACCTTTTCCAGCATCATGTCGCCGGTCATGATCACTTCCTTGGGGTACATGCTGCGGTAGTACGTGGGGAACGACGTACCGCCGATTGCCACGCCTGGCTTGATGTCGTCGGTGACGATCTCCACCTGGCTGCCTTTGTCGGCCAGGAAGTCGGCCACCGACATCCCGGTGAATTCACAGATGGTGTCGTACACCAGCACGTTCTTGCCCGGCGCAACCTTGCCGTCGAGCACGTCCCAACTGCTCACTACCAAGCCTTCGGCGGCGCCCCAGTGTTCGTTCTGCTCGATGAACGGGTGCCCGCCCACCGCCAGCACCACCACGTCCGGACGCACGTCCAGGATGGTCTCGGCATCGGCTGCAACACCCAGGCGCAGGTCGACTTTCAAACGCGCCAGCTCCAGTTGATACCAACGAGTGATACCGGCGATCTGGTCACGTTGCGGCGCTTTCGATGCCGTGGTGATTTGCCCGCCGATAAACTCCTTTTTCTCGAACAGCGTCACGTCGTGGCCACGTTCAGCCGCCACGCGCGCGGCTTCCATCCCGGCCGGGCCGGCCCCCACCACAACCACCTTGCGCTTGGGCCCGGTGGACTTCTCGATGATGTGCGGCACGCCCATGTATTCACGGGAGGTCGCAGCGTTCTGGATGCACAGCACATCCAGGCCCTGGTACTGGCGGTCGATGCAGTAGTTGGCGCCCACGCACTGCTTGATCTGGTCGATCTGGCCCATCTTGATCTTGGCGATCAGGTGCGGGTCGGCGATGTGCGCACGGGTCATGCCGACCATGTCCACATAGCCGCCTTCCAGAATACGCGTGGCCTGGTTCGGGTCCTTGATGTTCTGCGCGTGCAGCACCGGAACCTTGACCACTTCCTTGATGCCGGCCGCCAGGTGCAGGAACGGTTCCGGCGGGTAGCTCATGTTCGGGATGACGTTGGCCAGGGTGTTGTGGGTGTCGCAACCCGAGCCCACCACGCCGATGAAATCGAGCATGCCGGTGTCGTCGTAATACTTGGCGATTTGCTTCATGTCCTCGTGGGACAAGCCGTCCGGGTGGAACTCGTCGCCGCACAGGCGCATGCCCACGCAGAAGTCATCCCCCACTTCGGCACGCACGGCCTTCAACACTTCCAGGCCGAACTTCATGCGGCCCTCGAAGCTGCCGCCCCACTCGTCGGTACGCTTGTTGACCCGCGGGCTCCAGAACTGGTCGATCATGTGCTGGTGCACAGCCGACAACTCCACCCCGTCCAGGCCACCGGCCTTGGCCCGACGCGCAGCCTGGGCGTAGTTGCCAATCACACGCCAGATTTCTTCCGGCTCGATGGTCTTGCAGGTGGCACGGTGCACCGGCTCACGCACGCCGGACGGCGACATCAGGGTCGGCCAGTTGAAGCCGTCCCAACGCGAACGCCGGCCCATGTGGGTAATCTGGATCATGATCTTGGCGCCATGCTTGTGCATGGCATCGGCCAGATTCTGGAAGTGCGGGATGATGCGGTCGGTGGACAGGTTCACCGACGCCCACCATTCCTGCGGGCTGTCGATGGCCACCACGGAGGAGCCACCGCAGATCGCCAGGCCAATACCGCCCTTGGCTTTCTCTTCGTAGTACTTCACATAGCGGTCGGTGGTCATGCCGCCGTCGGTGGCATACACCTCGGCATGCGCAGTGCTGAGCACGCGGTTGCGGATGGTCAGTTTGCCGATCTGGATCGGCTGGAACATTGCTTCGAAAGCCATGGCACGGTCCTCGGCTTACAACGGTTTGACGGTGAACAGGCCATCGTCGTGGCCCTCTTCGGAGCCTCCGTAGACTTGTTCGGCGACAGTGCGGATCTTGCTGCCACGGGCCTCAAGAATCTGGTCCATGGCGCCGGCAAACCAGCCAGTGAACATGTAGTCCACCTTGCGGCCGACCTTGCCGTACACGTAGACGAACGCCGAGTGTTCCAGCTTGACGCTGGCGGTGCCTTTGTCCAAGTCGATGTCCTGGATTTTGAACAGGCCCCAGCCGCGTTGCGACAGGCGTTTCATGTAGTGTTCGAACACCGCGACGCCTTCCAGGCCGTGGCATTCGGCTTCTTTTTCACACCAGTGCCAGGCGGATTTGTAGCCGGCCTTGTAGAGGATCTCGGCGTAGGCATCAGCGCCCAGCACTTCTTCGATACCCATGTGGTTGTTGACGAAGAAATGACGCGGCACGTACAGCATCGGCAGGGCGTCGGAGGTCCAGACACCGGTTTCGCTGTCGACTTCAATTGGCAATTGCGGGGCGATCTTGGCCATGGAAACTTAACTCCAGAAAATTCGTTTTGATGCCCGCCACGCGGATGGCGGCGGGTGAAGGATTAAGCGAGCAGTGGCTTATTCGCCCCAGACGTCCTTGAGCACGTTGACCCAGTTCTCGCCCATGATCTTGCGCACCACGCGCTCGCTGTGGCCGCGCTTGAGCAGGGTCTCGGTGAGGTTGGGGAACTCACCCACGGTGCGGATGCCAAGCGGGTTGATGATCTTGCCGAAGCTGGTCAGGCGGCGGGCGTAACCCTTGTCATGGGTGAGCATTTCGAAGAAATCCTGGCCATGGCCCTGGGTGAAGTCGGTGCCGATGCCGATCGCGTCTTCGCCGACGATGTTCATGGTGTATTCGATGGCTTCGGCGTAGTCGTCGATGGTCGAGTCGATGCCCTTGGCCAGGAACGGCGCGAACATGGTCACGCCGACAAAACCGCCATGGTCGGCGATGAACTTCAGCTCTTCATCGGACTTGTTGCGCGGGTGTTCTTTAAGCCCGGACGGTAGGCAGTGGGAGTAGCACACCGGCTTTTTCGATTCGAGGATGACCTCTTCGCTGGTCTTGGAGCCCACGTGTGACAGGTCGCACATGATGCCGACGCGGTTCATCTCGGCGACGATCTCGCGACCGAAACCCGACAGGCCGCCATCACGCTCGTAGCAGCCGGTGCCCACCAGGTTCTGGGTGTTGTAGCACATCTGCACCACCCCCACGCCGAGCTGCTTGAAGATCTCGACATAGCCGAGCTGGTCCTCAAAGGCATGGGCATTCTGGAAGCCGAAGATGATGCCGGTCTTGCCCTGCTCCTTGGCGCGGCGGATGTCGGCGGTGGTTTTCACCGGGATCACCAGGTCGCTGTTCTCACGGATCAGGGTCTGGCTGGCGACAATGTTATTGATCGTGGCCTGGAAGCCTTCCCACACCGACACCGTGCAGTTGGCGGCGGTGAGGCCACCTTTGCGCATGTCTTCGAACAGGTCGCGGTTCCACTTGGCAATAATCAGACCGTCGATAACGATGCTGTCGGCGTGCAACTCGGCTGGGCTCATCAGGCGTCCCCTTATTGGCGATTCATGCGCCGAATCGTCTGCCGGCGCTTTGGGGCCAGCATATGCCCAGGGACCGACGGAGCCGGGTGCAAAAACGACAGGGGAATTGCCGAAAGCGTCAATCCGCGACAAAGCCTGCGAAGACAGGCCCCACGGTCGGCTGTTCTTTGTCTTACGCTTGAGCCAGAATTGCGCATCACGTGATATGAGACGGCGCAATGAAATCGATTTTCCTGGCTTTGGCACTCATCGCAACCACCGCCCACGCGGCCGAAGACACCGACAGCACGCCGTGCGACGGTATCGAGAACGACCAGCAAACCTTGGAATGCGCCACCTACAACAAGACCACCGCCGAGCAATTGCTCAAAGATAACTATCAGGGGTTGCTGGAGCGCATGGGTTCGACCTACGGCAGCGACAAGACCAAACTGGCGGACATTACCGCCCGTCTGAAGGACGCGCAGCAAAAGTGGGAAAAACTGCGGGATGCCGATTGTGCGGTGGACACCTTCCCGGCAGTGACCGGCACCAAGGCCTATGCGATTGCGCACAACGACTGCCTGGCGCGGATGAGTGATGAGCGGTCGGAGTTTTTGGAGTCGATTGGCCAGGAGTAAACACCCTTCACGCGACCAGGCCGCGCAAAGGGCTGCGCCACGCTCAAGCCATGAAAGGTGACTTGAACGGCCTTTTGGTCAAGGGTGAGGCTGGCTCGTAGGCATACCCCAGCGCGGTGATATCCATCACCTCACGGATACGACGAGTCCAGGGCTTGATCACATCATCGTAATTATGCCCGGTGGGGCCATCCTGCATCGGGCAGTAATGAGGCGCCAGTGCGGGCTTATCCAGCATCATTTGCGCCTGCCAGTCGGCCCAGATTTTGTCGATGAAACAATGATGCAGAAAAAATACTGGATCTTCGGGCGAGGTCATCGCCAGCATGTTGCCGCCAATCCATAAATGGACGCGGTTGTGCAATTGAGAACCAGGGGTGGTGACTTGCGGATCGCCCTTCTGAGTGATCCAGCCTTCGAGTCGGTTTCTAAAGCCTCTATTGAACGGACTCGACGTGTAGTTCGGCTCGTCATACAGCTCTTCATTCATTGCCATCTGCAAGTCCGCGGCCGTCGGCAGCGAGTTGACCAAACGTGAGAACTGGCGCTTCAACCCCGCCCCCGGCAGCCCATCTTCCGGATAGGCAGGCACCGGCCAATTGCCGTATCGGTACGCGAAGGGTCCATCCTGCACCCTGAATTCATCGGCAGCGTCACCGTCCCCCCCCAGCAGGCTTTGCTCCCACACCGGCGAATTCGTCGGGTCTGCCGCGTCCAATGTCCAATCCCAGTAAGGCAGCGTGATACCGGGCGTGATGGCCTGAAGGTCGGCTTCCAACTGCAACAACATTTCACGATGCCAGGGTAAAAAAGCCGGCCCCAAGTGGGCGCCATTACGATAGTCGGGATCTTGGGGTTCATCAGGGTGAACGGTAGGTACCATCACTGCGTGATGCCAATGCACATACTTGTCGTACCCGCCATTACCCTTAAGGGCCAACAGCGTATTGGTAAACGCTAGCCGTTCAGGCCCGCTCAGTTTTCGAATTTCCTTGCGAATATTCATTGCCCGCCCCCCTCGTCGCAAAAACATGGGACCGCGTGCCGGCCCCTGCTGCGAATCTAGTTGGGGAACCCATCAAGATCTACTGTCAGATCTGACAGTATCAGCACTATCTCCGACGGATGGTCAGCTCCTCTCGAACGAACCGAGCCTGTTACCATCCGTGCCCTCTTTTCCTGCTCAAGGCAACGCCATGATTATTTGCGGCATCGAAATCAAAGGCAGCGAAGCCATCATCGCCCTCGCCGCCCTGGACAACCAGGCGCTGACCCACGTCGCCCTGGCGACCAAGAAAATCGCCCTCGACGATGACGATGAAGCGGCCAACGTCAAAGCCTTCGCCGCTCAGGTGAAAGCGTTTGTGCAGGACAACGCCATCACTCGCATCGCCATCAAGAAGCGCAGCAAAAAAGGTGAATTCGCCGGTGGCCCAACGACGTTCAAGATTGAAGGGGTGCTTCAACTGCTGGAGGGGGTGGAGGTGACGCTGTTGTCGCCGCAGACCATCAATGCGCAGAACAAAAAGCACACCTTTGATCTGCCCGCGACGCTGAACAAGTACCAGCATGAAGCCTACAAGGCGGCATGCTCGGCCCCGGTAAAGAAATAAACCACCTCCGCTCTCTTTAGAAGCCGGCCTTTTAGCGCGGTGTAAGGCTCTTGTGTTGCAGCCAGTCACCGAAGGTGTTGTCCTCCAGGGCATAGCCGCCTCGGCTCGACTTCCACACCAGTTCCTTGTCGCGCAGGGCATCGATGCAGGCTTGGATGGTCTGGGTACCCGGCACCACGTCGCTACCCATCTTTTCCAGCGCCTTGCTGACCGCCGTGAGGGTGCTATCGGTGAATGGCGCGAAGGGTTCGTTGTTTTGAGAACGCTCCACCATCACCTCCAGCACGGCGCGCTGCGGGATGGTCAGGGCGTTCCAGGCGCTTTCGAACTCGGTCCATACACCCGCGCGCAGCAGTTCTGCGCGACTGTGCAGCAGTTGGCCAAGATTGCTCGCCTCGCCCAACTCCAATGCGACTTCACCGATGATCGTGCGCAACATCTCGGGACGCCGACCTACCCGCTCAAACGCCTCATCAATATCAGCCGCGTTGAATTGGTTGTTCTGGGCCAGGTGCGCGTTGAGGTGCACGGTGTAGGCCTGGGTGAACGCTTTGCCCAGCAGCGGAAACGGCGTGATGCTGGACCCGAAGAATGGCTGGCTTTTACCCAATACCAAATGAGCGAGTTTGTCGCGATTGGATCCGGTAAACACCAGGCGCAAACCGCTGCCCTCCTCGTCACGGCCTTGGTTGAGCTGATCCCGGGCAGCCTTCAACGCGAACATCGCATTGATACCTGACTCGGTGGTTAATGCGTGCTGTGCTTCGTCAATCACCAGCACAACGGGTTTTTCTGCAGCCCTATGGAGCAATTCCAACGCTTGGGTCAGCGTCGCACCGACAGGCAATTGTGGCTTGGTAAAGTCCCAGGAAAGCGTACGCAGAAAGCTTAGTTTCTCGATGCCAATGTTCTTTGCCAGTTTGCGAATGCCCTTTTCAAACGGCACCAATGCCCCCGCAATGGCACTCGCGATCAGCTCGGCGGGGTCTTTTTCCTTGTCGGCCCACAGGTCGACATACACCGCCAGCCAGCCCCGCAGCTGACATTCCGGAATCAGGTCTTCGCGCAGAAAAGTGCTTTTGCCCGTGCGTCGGGGCGCCGCGAGAAACAGGCCGGAGGTGAAATCCTGAATACCGGCCCCCACCAGGCCATCGGCAATACTGCTTGCCAGGGTGGGGCGGCGAAACACAAAGCCGCTGTGCTTGGACATGGTTTTATACTCAATTATGGAAATGACTATAAATTATAGCCGAGAGTATAATTGACTATAATTGTCCGTCAAACCACCTCCCGTCGCCGATCCTCCCGCGGGCATTTGGCAAACCTTGCGCGATAGCTCCTGGTGAAATACGACGGTGACTCAAACCCGCACGCAATACTCACTTCCAGCACGCTCATGTCGCTCTGGCGCAGCAGTTTTCGGGCTTTTTCCAGGCGCAGGCCCAGGTAGAAATTACTGGGGGTGTCATTCAGGTGCAGGCGAAACAGCCGCTCCAGTTGGCGTCGGGTGACCTTGATCGTTTCGGCCAGGGCCAAGGTGCTCAGGGGCGGTTCGGTGTGCTGTTCCATTTCGCCGATCACCTGCACCAGTTTCTTGTTATTGATGCCGTAGCGCGTGGCGATCTGCATGCGCTGGTGGTCCTTGCGGGGGCGGATGCGGCCAAGTACGAATTGCTCGGAAACCTGGATGGCCAGCTCCGGGCCGTGGGCCTGGGCGATGAGATCGAGCATCAAGTCGATGGACGCGGTGCCGCCGGCGCAGGTGATGCGGCGCCGGTCGATTTCGAACAGTTCCTGGGTCACGCTCAGGTGCGGATAGGCCTCCTTGAAGGCGTCGATGGCTTCCCAGTGCAAGGTCAGGCGGTGGCCGTCAAGCAGGCCCGCCTCGGCCAGCACGCAGGCGCCGGTGTCGATGGCACCGAGGGTCACACCCTCATGGTCGAGGCGGCGCAGCCAATGCTCCAGGGCGGGCGTGGCGAACTGCAGGGGTTCGAAGCCGGCCACCACCAGTAAGGTCGCGCCTTTTTTCAACGGTTCCAGCGCGGCATCGGCGTTGACCGACATGCCGTTGCTCGCCAGTACCGCGCCGCCATCGGCACTCAAGATGTGCCAGCGGTACAGCTCGCCGCGAAAGCGATTGGCCACGCGTAACGGTTCCAGCGCGGAGATAAAACCGAGGGCCGAGAACCCCGGCATCAGCAAGAAATAGACATCCTGGGACATGGTGGCGCTCTCGTCGGACGGGCAGCGTGGTCACTGTGATACGCCAGTTCAACCGGCCATTCAAGAGCACAGGTCGCTGCAGTGCAAGAGCGGGTCGCCGCCGTGCGCTTTGCGGGGCGCCAAGCTGCGTAACGTGATCCCACGGCGCACAAAGACGCCGGCACCCACAATAACGACCTGCCGAGGGCTCCACCCATGAACCGACTGATCAGCCGCTGCGCACTCGCACTCAGCGCCAGCGCCATCTTGAGTAACACCGTCATGGCAGCGGACGCCGCTTCTTGCCAGAACGTGCGCATGGGCGTGGTGAACTGGACTGACGTCATCGCCACCAGCGCCATGGCTCAAGTACTGCTCGACGGCCTGGGCTATAAAACCAAACAAACCAGCGCGTCCCAGCAAATCATCTTTGCCGGTATACGTGATCAGCGCCTGGACCTGTTCCTTGGCTACTGGAACCCGCTGATGACCCAGACCATCACACCGTTCGTCGACGCCAAGCAAGTCAAGGTCCTCGAAAAACCCAGCCTGCAAGACGCCCGCGCCACCCTGGCAGTACCCACCTACCTGGCGGACAAGGGCCTGAAAACCTTTGCCGACATCGCCAAGTTCGAGAAAGAGCTGGGCGGCAAGATTTATGGCATCGAGCCGGGCTCGGGCGCCAATACGCAGATCAAGGCGATGATCGCCAAGAACCAGTTCGGCCTGGGCAAGTTCCAGTTGGTGGAGTCCAGCGAAGCCGGCATGTTGGCGGCCGTGGACCGTGCCGTGCGCCGCAAGGAAGCCGTGGTGTTCTTTGGTTGGGCGCCGCACCCGATGAACGTGAATGTGGCGATGACTTACCTCACCGGCAGCGAAGATGCCCTGGGCCCGAACGAAGGCATGGCCACCGTATGGACCGTGACCGCGCCGGCCTACGCCGAGCAGTGCCCCAACGTGCATAAGTTGCTGACCAACCTGACGTTCACCGCCGCCGACGAGAGCCGCATGATGCAACCGCTGCTGGATCACAAGGACGCCATCGAGTCCGCCAAGCAGTGGCTCAAGGATCACCCACAAGACCAGGCGCGCTGGCTGGAGGGTGTGACCACCTTCGACGGCAAGCCGGCTGCTGCCAACCTGCAACTGACCCGCAAATAACCCTATTTGGACCACCGTGTCGCAGCCGCTCCAGGCCGCGACACGGCGCCCTGCGCCTTGAAATCACCCGCCTGTAAGGAACCGCCTCATGAACCACGACGTCATCATCACCTGCGCACTCACCGGTGCTGGCGACACGACCGCCAGAAGCCCCCACGTGCCGGTCACACCCAAACAAATCGCCGCCGCTGCCGTGGAGGCCGCCAAGGCCGGCGCCACGGTCGTGCATTGCCACGTACGCGACCCCGAGACCGGCAAGTTCAGTCGCGACGTCGCGCTGTACCGCGAAGTGATGGAGCGCATCCGCGAGGCCGACATCGACATCATCGTCAACCTCACCGCCGGCATGGGTGGCGACCTGGAGATCGGTGGCGGCGAGAATCCCATGGAGTTCGGGCCCAATACCGACCTGGTGGGCCCGCTGACCCGCCTGGCCCATGTTGAAGAACTGCTGCCGGAAATCTGCACCCTGGACTGCGGCACGCTGAACTTCGGCGATGGCGACACCATTTACGTGTCCACCCCGGCGCAACTGCGGGCTGGCGCCAGACGTATCCAGGAATTGGGCGTAAAGGCTGAGCTGGAAATTTTCGATACCGGCCACCTGTGGTTCGCCAAGCAGATGATCAAGGAAGGACTGCTGGATAACCCGCTGTTCCAACTGTGCCTGGGCATTCCCTGGGGCGCACCGGCCGACACCACCACCATGAAAGCCATGGTCGACAACCTGCCCGCCGACGCGGTGTGGGCAGGGTTCGGGATTGGTCGCATGCAAATGCCAATGGCCGCGCAAGCCGTGCTGTTGGGGGGCAACGTACGGGTGGGCCTGGAGGATAACCTGTGGCTGGACAAGGGCGTGCTCGCCACCAATGGCCAACTGGTGGAACGCGCCAGTGAAATTCTCAGCCGGTTGGGCGCACGGGTCCTGACCCCAGCCGAAGGCCGCATCAAGATGGGCCTGACCCCACGCGGCTAACACAGACACCACACAACCCTGTGGGAGCAAGCCCGGCTCCCACAAGGAATTACCAAACTTTTCAGGAATGTCGCCATGCGCTTTATCACCGAAATCAAAACCTTTGCTGCGTTGGGCAGCGGTGTCATCGGCAGCGGCTGGGTATCCCGTGCTCTTGCCCATGGCCTGGATGTAGTGGCCTGGGACCCCGCCCCCGGTGCCGAGGCGGCCTTGCGTAAACGCGTCGCCAACGCCTGGGGCGCCCTTGAACAACAGGGCCTGGCGCCCGGCGCCTCCCAGGACCGCCTGCGCTTTGTCGCTACCATCGAAGACTGCGTAAAAGACGCCGACTTCATCCAGGAAAGCGCTCCCGAACGCCTGGAGTTGAAGCTGCAATTGCACAGCCAGATCAGCGCCGCGGCCAAGCCGAATGCCTTGATTGGTTCGAGCACCTCCGGGCTGTTGCCCAGCGAGTTCTATGAGGGCTCTACCCACCCGGAACGCTGCGTAGTCGGACACCCCTTTAACCCGGTCTACCTGTTGCCGTTGGTAGAGGTAGTGGGCGGTAAAAACACCGCGCCAGAGGCGATCCAGGCAGCAATCAGCGTGTATGAATCCCTCGGCATGCGCCCGCTGCATGTACGCAAGGAAGTGCCTGGGTTTATTGCTGACCGCCTGCTGGAAGCGCTGTGGCGAGAGGCGCTGCACCTGGTCAATGACGGGGTGGCGACCACCGGCGAAATCGACGATGCCATTCGTTTTGGTGCCGGGTTGCGCTGGTCGTTCATGGGCACCTTCCTCACTTACACGCTGGCGGGCGGCGATGCTGGCATGCGCCACTTCATGGCCCAGTTCGGCCCGGCGTTGCAGTTGCCGTGGACTTATCTACCGGCGCCTGAATTGACTGAAAAGCTGATTGATGATGTGGTCGATGGCACCGCTGAGCAGTTGGGTAACCGCAGCATCTCGGCGCTGGAGCGCTATCGTGATGACTGCCTGCTGGCGGTGCTGGAAGCCGTAAAAACAACCAAGGCCAAGCACGGCATGAGCTTCGCCGAATAACCCTGTGGGAGCTGGCTTGCCTGCGATGGCGGTGGCCTCACCCTTGCTATCGCAGGCAAGCCAGCTCCCACATTTGACCGCATACCAAATTGGATTCATGCCATGCCCGCACTGACCACCTACACCACCAAAATCCTGCCCGACTGGGTTGACTACAACGGCCATCTGCGTGACGCGTTCTACCTGCTGATCTTCAGCTACGCCACCGATGCGCTGATGGACACCCTGGGGCTGGACAGCGAAAACCGCGAAGCCAGCGGCCACTCGCTGTTCACCCTAGAGTTGCACCTGAACTATCTGCATGAAGTAAAGCTCGGCGCCGAGGTTGAGGTGCATACCCAACTGATCGCCCACGACGCCAAGCGCCTGCACCTCTATCACAGCCTGCACCTTGTGGGCGAAGAGCGCGAGTTGGCGGGTAACGAACAGATGCTGCTGCATGTCGATCTGGCCGGGCCGCAGTCGGCGCCGTTTGCCGGCGCGACCCTGGAAAAACTCATCGCTCTCAGCCAGGCACACGCCGATCTACCCCGGCCAGCCCTACTCGGCCGGGTGATCGGGCTGCCCGCGCAAAAAAAAGCCCCGATCCAGCCGTGACGGGATCGGGGCAGAGTGCTTTGTGTGAGCCGTGCATTCGAGGGTGACCAAACCTTCAAGCTGCGTGCCTGGGTTCAGTGTGCCCGTTACGGGCCGAGTCAAGCACCTCGAAAACGACCTGTTCATAGCCATCCGAGCCATCGGTGGATTCTGCCCTTGCCGCCAGTCCTGGGGCCTACCAGAATCCAAGTCATTCCCGCTCCCTACACCAGGATGACCGTCATGATGCACGCGGATTTGATTGACCAGGATGACCTGCTGAGCCAACTGCGCTCCCTGGGTTTTGAAGTGTCCAGCGGCGCTACCGCCGAGCAGGCCTGCGAATGTGCGGTGCGCGGGTTGAGCGAAGCGCGGGCCAAGGCGCTCAAGGGCATGGTGGAACAGATGTACAGCGGCAGCGCGACGATTTTGCCGGCGGTGAGGCAGGCGATCGACAAACAGTTGCTGCCGGCGCTGATGCAGTTCAAACAGAACTCTGGCGCCTGAAACTCCGCCATCGCAGGCAAGCCAGCTCCCACAGGGGAACGCATTCCAAGGTGGGAGCTGGCTTGCCTGCGATGCAGACGGCTCGGTTTAGAGCCTTACACTGGCAAAGGTCGACTCATTGCGCGCCTGGCTCAACGCCGACATCGGCCCCGACAACGGTGACAACACCAGTGTCGGCGGAATCGGCATCATCGCCACTTGCTGGGTGGTGTTGGAGCCTACGCGTTCATCCCGTGGCGGAATGCCGAAGTATTCGCGGTAGCACTTGGAAAAGTGCGGCGTGGACACAAACCCGCACACCGACGCGACTTCGATGATCGACATGGGGGTCTGCTTGAGCAGCTGCCGTGCACGAATCAGGCGCAGCTTGAGGTAATAACGCGACGGCGAGCAGTGCAGGTATTTCTGGAACAGCCGCTCCAACTGCCGGCGCGACACGGCGACATACACCGCCAGTTCGTCCAGGTCGATCGGCTCTTCGAGGTTGGCTTCCATCAGCGCGACGATTTCCTGCAGCTTCGGCTGGTTGGTGCCAAGCATGTGCTTGAGCGGCACACGCTGGTGATCCTGTTCGTTGCGGATGCGTTCGTACACGAACATCTCGGAGATGGCGGCCGACAATTCACGGCCGTGGTCGCGGCTGATCAGGTGCAACATCATGTCCAGGGGCGCGGTGCCACCGGAGCTGGTGAAGCGGTTGCGATCGAGGGTGAACAGACGCGTGCTCATGGCCACCCGCGGGAAGGCTTCCTGCATCGACGCCAGGCATTCCCAGTGCACGCTGCAATCAAAGCCATCGAGCAAGCCGGCGCAGGCAAGGGCCCAGCTGCCGGTGCACACCGCGCCAAGGCGACGAGACTGGCGTGCCTGGCTTTGCAGCCACGACACATGTTCACGGGTGACGGTGCGCTGGATACCGACGCCGCCGCACACGATGACCGTGTCCAGGACGGGGGCTTTGTGCATGGAGGCATCGGGTGTGATTTGCAGGCCATCACTGGCCCACACCTGGTTGCCGTCGACACTCAGGGTTGTCCAGCGATACAGCTCGCGGCCGGACAGCTGGTTGGCCATGCGCAGTGGCTCCACGGCTGACGCCAGGGAAATCAGCGTGAAATTGTCCAGCAGCAAAAAGCCGATGGATTGAGGCGCACGGTTCTGGGGTTGGGCCCCGGAGTTGGTCGACGTCATCGCGGTATCTCCTCACATCACACAAAGCGGGTGGTGGCCTCAGGCGAGGCTCTTGTTATTGCACTCGTCCTGGAAAGGCGAGGCTTTGAAATTGATAGAGCAAATGCCATGCCTAAAATTGAATGGCTATTCAAGAACTCCTGAAAACGACCTGTTTATGCGTCTATATGAGCCCACGCGTGAAGTGCGGGATATGACGCATAACGGGCGAGGTTCAAGGGGGGTGAGCAGATCGGTAGCACTTGTGGGAAGGCGCTTTGCGGGCGTAGGAGAAGTCTGTCACCCAAAGCACATCAGGCGTGTGATCGTGGAGGAATTCGTTCGGAAGCTACTTATCTATTTGCGACGCGCTAAAAGGTGGCGATTTTGGCTGGGGTGTTCACTTTGTGAGCAATGATGCTCCTCTGTTCAGCTCGTTCCCACGCTCTGCGTGGGCATGCATCCTGTGACGCTCTGCGTCACCCCTGGGACGCGGAGCGTCCGGGGCGGCATTCCCACGCGGAGCGCGGGAACGATCATGTCACTGACTCAACATTCAACCGCACTCACCGCCAACCCACCTCGTGATGTCTCTTTGTACTTGTCATGCATATCGGCCCCGGTATCACGCATGGTGCGGATCACCCGGTCCAACGAGATGAAGTGCTGGCCATCGCCCCGCAACGCCATTTGCGCCGCATTGATCGCCTTCACCGCCGCAATTGCATTGCGCTCGATACACGGCACTTGCACCAGGCCGCCCACCGGGTCGCAGGTCAGGCCGAGGTTATGCTCCAGGCCGATTTCGGCGGCGTTGCACAGTTGCTCCGGCGTGGCGCCGAGGATTTCAGCCAACCCGGCTGCTGCCATGGCGCACGCGGAACCGACCTCGCCCTGGCAACCGACTTCGGCACCGGAAATCGAGGCGTTCTTTTTACACAGGATGCCCACCGCCGCCGCGCCCAGCAGGTAGTCGACCACGTTGGCTTCGGTGACTTCTTCGCTGAACTTCATAAAGTAGTGCAGCACCGCCGGGATGATTCCCGCCGCGCCGTTGGTGGGCGCCGTGACCATGCGCCCACCGGCGGCGTTTTCTTCGTTGACCGCCAGGGCGAACAGGTTGACCCATTCCATGGCGCTCAAGGTCGAGCCGATCACATTGGGCTTGTTCAGCTCCTGCAAGCTGCGGTGTAACTTGGCAGCGCGACGGCGCACGTTCAAGCCGCCGGGCAGGATACCTTCGTGCTTGAGGCCCTGCTCCACGCAATCTTGCATGGCGCGCCAGAGTTTCATCAGGCCGCTGCGGATTTCTTCTTCGCTGCGCCAGGTTTTTTCATTCGCCAGCATCAGTTCGGCAACGCGCAGGTTGTGGGTCTTGCACAGCTGCAATAGCTCCACGGCACTGGAAAAATCATAGGGCAGCTCGGTACGGTCCATGTCCGCCACACCGCTTTGGGCCTGGGCTTCATCCACCACGAAACCGCCACCCACCGAGTAATAGGTGTCGCGGTGCAGCTCGCCGTTTTCGCCAAACACCACCAGGGTCATGGCGTTGGGATGGAACGGCAGGTTTTCGTCGAGCAAGCGCATGTCCCGCGCCCACACAAAGGGCACCGGCAAACGCCCGTCCAGCAGCAGCGTGTCGGTTTCGCGCAGGGTGTGAATGCGGGCGCCGATTTGCGTGGGGTCGATTGCGTCTGGCCATTCGCCCATCAGGCCCATGATGGTGGCGGTGTCGCTGCCGTGGCCGATGCCGGTGGCCGACAGCGAGCCGTACAGTTGCACTTCGACACGCTGCACCTGTTCCAGCCACCCACGCTCACGCAACCCTTGAACGAACAATGCCGCGGCGCGCATGGGCCCCACGGTGTGCGAACTCGAAGGCCCGATGCCGATCTTGAACAGGTCGAAAACGCTGATAGCCATTAACGTGAAACTCCTCGATAAGCACGGGCCGGGCTTGAACGAGGTGCTACGCTCAGATCGCCCAGATGGCGGCATCATCAAGCTTTTATTCGTCATCACGGCGTCTCACACCGACGCACTCATGCTCACCAGCGGCGCTCGCGTGCGAACGCCAGTTTTGGCCGTTTTTTGCGGTGCAGACGGGTAAAAACAGCAGTTTTACCTTAGGAAAAACCTGTAAGCGACGTCATCGGTACTGGATGCGACCCTCCCTGTACTGGATACGACGCCCCCTGTAGGCGTCAGATTTTCACTGGTACATGATCAGTCTCGACTCGTTTGCAAGGCACCGCGCCAGAGCTGTTGTCGCACGCTCCAACCGCAACACTTATAAAGCGCGGCGAATGCCGCCAGAAAAGACACAGGAGTCTACCCACATGAAAGGTTCACCCTCGTTGTTGTTGGCCGCCATGCTGAGTCTGCCAGTCGTGGCATACGCCGCAGAACCGGAACAGTGCAAGACCGTCAACTTCTCCGATGTCGGCTGGACCGACATCACCGTCACCACCGCGACCACCAGCGAGATCCTCAAGGGCCTGGGCTACAAGCCGCGCACCACGATGATTTCGGTACCTGTGACTTACAAGTCCCTGGCCGACGGCAAGAACATGGACATTTTCCTCGGCAACTGGATGCCGACCATGGAAAACGACATCAAGCAGTACCGTGATGCCGGCACCGTGGAAACCGTGCGCGCCAACCTGGAGAACGCCAAGTACACCCTGGCGGTCCCAGAGGCGCTGTATGAGAAGGGCCTGAAAGACTTCGCCGACATCGCCAAATTCAAGGATGAGCTGGGCGGCAAGATCTACGGCATCGAGCCGGGCAACGATGGCAACCGCACCATCCAGACACTGATCGACAAAGATGCCTTCGGCCTGAAAACCGCCGGCTTCAAGGTGGTCGAATCCAGCGAAGCCGGCATGCTCTCCCAGGTTGAACGCGCTTCCAAGCGCAACCAGGCCATCGTGTTCCTCGGCTGGGAACCGCACCCGATGAACACCCGCTTCAAGATGAAGTACCTGACCGGTGGTGACGACTCGTTCGGCCCCAATTACGGCCAGGCCACCATCTACACCAACACCCGCAAAGGCTACACCCAGGAATGCAGCAACGTCGGCCAGTTGCTGAAAAACCTGGTGTTCACCCTCGACATGGAAAGCACCCTGATGGGGAACGTCCTGGACGACAAGATGAAGGCCGACGCTGCCGCCAAGGCCTGGTTGCAGAAGAACCCGCAAGTGCTCGACACCTGGCTCGCCGGTGTCACCACCGTTGATGGCAAACCAGGGCTCGATGCCGTTAAAGCTTACCTCGCCAAATAGCACCCGCTGACCCCAGGCCGGTGCGCTGGCCTGGGATGTTTTCCCCTTCGCATGTGGACATTCACTACCATGCTGACTGAACAGAAAATCCCACTAGGCCAGTACATCGCTGCCTTCGTCGACTGGTTGACCCAACACGGTGCCAACTACTTCGACGCAATCGCATCGACACTGGAAACGATGATCCACGGCGTGACGTTTGCGCTGACCTGGTTCAATCCACTGGCATTGATCGGTCTGATTGCGCTGCTGGCTCACTTTATTCAACGTAAATGGGGACTGACTGTTTTTGTCATCGCCTCCTTCCTGCTGATCCTCAACCTGGGGTACTGGCAGGAAACCATGGAAACCCTCGCACAGGTGCTGTTCGCCACCCTGGTCTGCGTGGTCATCGGTGTGCCGCTGGGCATTGTTGCCGCGCATAAACCAATGTTCTACACCATGATGCGGCCGGTACTCGATCTGATGCAGACCGTGCCGACCTTCGTCTACCTCATCCCTACCCTGACCCTCTTCGGGCTGGGTGTGGTGCCTGGGTTGATTTCCACGGTGGTGTTCGCGATTGCCGCGCCGATCCGCCTGACCTACCTGGGTATCCGCGACGTCCCGCAAGAATTGATGGACGCCGGCAAGGCCTTTGGCTGCTCGCGCCGCCAGTTGCTCTCGCGCATTGAACTGCCCCACGCCATGCCGAGCATCGCCGCCGGCATTACCCAATGCATCATGCTGTCGTTGTCGATGGTGGTGATCGCGGCCCTGGTAGGCGCCGACGGCCTCGGCAAGCCGGTGGTCAACGCACTCAACACCGCCGATATTGCCCTGGGCTTTGAAGCGGGCCTGGCCATTGTGTTGCTCGCCATCATGCTCGACCGTATCTGCAAACAACCCGACGCTAAAGTAGGGGGTGATGCATGAGCATTATCCGATTCGACAAAGTCGACGTGATCTTTTCCAAAGACCCACGCGAAGCGCTCAAGCTGCTGGACCAGGGCATGAGCCGTAACGAAATTCTGAAGAAGACCGGGCAGATCGTCGGCGTCGAGAACGCCAGCCTGGATATCGAGAAAGGCGAGATCTGTGTGCTGATGGGCCTCTCGGGCTCAGGCAAATCCAGTTTGCTGCGCTGCATCAACGGCCTCAATACCGTCAGCCGTGGCCAGCTGTTTGTGGAGCATGAAGGGCGTCAGATCGACATCGCCTCCTGCACCCCCGCCGAGCTTAAAATGATGCGCACCAAACGCATCGCCATGGTGTTTCAGAAGTTCGCCCTGATGCCTTGGTTGACGGTGCGCGAGAACATCAGCTTCGGCCTGGAAATGCAGGGCCGACCGGAGAAAGAACGGCGCACGCTGGTGGACGAGAAACTCGAACTGGTGGGCCTGAGCCAATGGCGCAACAAGAAGCCCGACGAGTTGTCCGGCGGCATGCAGCAGCGCGTCGGCCTGGCCCGCGCCCTGGCGATGGACGCCGATATCCTGCTGATGGACGAACCCTTCTCGGCCCTCGACCCGCTGATCCGCCAAGGCTTGCAAGATGAACTGCTGGAACTGCAACGCAAGTTGAGCAAGACCATCGTGTTCGTCAGCCACGACCTGGATGAAGCGCTGAAACTGGGCAGCCGTATCGCGATCATGAAAGACGGCAAGATCATCCAGTACAGCGTGCCGGAAGAAATCGTACTGAACCCGGCGGACGACTATGTGCGCACCTTCGTCGCGCATACCAACCCGCTGAACGTGCTGTGCGGACGTAGCCTGATGCGCACGCTGGACAACTGCAAGCGGGTGAACGGTTCGGTGTGTCTTGATCCGGGTGGCGACTCCTGGCTGGACCTGGCCGAAGGCAACACCATCCAGGGCGCACGCCAGAATGGCGTGGCGATGAACCTGCAAAACTGGGCGCCAGGGCAGGCCGTGGAAGGCTTGGGCCGCGTACCGACGCTGGTGGACTCGAACATCGGTATGCGCGATGCACTGCAGATTCGCTACCAGACAGGCAACAAGCTGGTGCTGCACGACAACAACAAGGTGGTGGGGATACTGGGGGACAGTGAGCTCTACCATGCCCTGCTGGGCAAGAACCTGGGTTGACTGCTAAAGGAATGCGGACAATGTGGGAGCTGGCTTGCCTGCGATAGCTATGTTGGATTCACCCTTGCTATCGCAGGCAAGCCAGCTCCCACATTCGACCGCATTCAATGCTTGCAACAGCGGCGCCAGTGAGGGCGCCGCCAGCTCAACTATCAGCTATAGACCCGGCCAAGGAGCTGCCGATGGCTTTCAAACTGATCGAGCACATCCCGGGTGATCTGTTCCTGGGTGAAGCCCATCAGGTCATACTCCTGCGGCCCGTTGTGCAGGTACACCTCGGCACGGTAGTAACGGGTGCGCTCTTCCTCAGGCAGGTCAGCCGGCGCCGCCGAGTAGCCATCCAGGCTCACTTCGTAGACAAACGGGTTACCCTCGTCCATCTCGATCCGCACGCCGATGCAGCGTTTGGATTTGCCCAGCAGGGTCTGCACTTCCAGGCCCTGATCACGCAACGCACTCGCGGCTTCTTCCAACGCCGGCGTTACGTGCTTGTCCATAAAGCGCTGCACGGTGGCCTGGCTCGGTTGCAGGTCCAGGGCGCTCAAGCGCTCGCTGAAACCACGACGCCCGCGTTCAGCCAATTGCGCCTGCTCCTGTTCGATGGCCACGTCCTGGCGCATGGCCTTGTGCAAACCGAACATAAAGAACACCAGCACCACCGAGAACGGCAGCCCCGCCAGCACCACCATGGTTTGCATGGCTTCGAAGTTACCGGCAAACAGCAGACCGATGGTCACCAGGGTGATCACCGCCGACCAGAAGATACGCAACCAGTGCGGCGCATCTTCATCCACGTTGCCGCCCTTGCAGGACAGGTTGGCCATCATCACCGCGCCGGAATCCGCCGGGGTCAGGAACAGCACAAAGCCCACGAAGATCGACACGCCGATCACCACTTTCGACGCCGGGTAATGCTCAAGCAGTTGGTAGATGGCCATGGACGGTTGTTCCAGCGCCGTCTTGCCCAACTCCACCGCCCCATGGTTCAACACCAGGTCCAGGGCCGAGTTGCCGAAGATCGACAGCCACGCCAGGGTAAAGCCCAGCGGGATCAGCAATACGCCAGCCACCAGCTCGCGCACGGTACGACCACGGGAAATACGCGCGATGAACATGCCCACAAATGGCGCCCAGGAAATCCACCAGGCCCAGTAGAACAGAGTCCACAGACCCATCCAGCGTTCGGTCTTGGCACCGTCGCCTTCGTACACATACAGGTCGAAGGTTTTCAGCACGATACCGTTGAGGTAATCACCGGTGTTCTGCACCAGGCCATTGAGCAGGTGCAAGGTAGGGCCGAACAACAGCACGAAGATCAGCAAACCGCTGAACAGCACGATGTTGAGGTTGGACAGGCGGCGAATACCGTTTTCCACACCCGACACGGCGGCAATGGTCGCCACGGTGCTCATCACGATGATCACGATCAGCAGGTTGGTATTGCTGTGCTCCATGCCGAACAGGTTTTCCAGCCCCGACGACACCTGCATCGAGCCGATCCCCAGGTTGGTCACCAGCCCCAGCAGGGTCACGAACATGCCGAAACCGTCTACAGCATGCCCCGCCGCGCCCTTCACCCAACGCTCGCCCACCAGCGGGTACAGCGCCGAACGCAGTGCCAGCGGTTGGTTGTGACGGTACGCAAAGTACGCCACGGCCAGGCCGACCAGCGCATAGATCGCCCAGCCGTGCAGGCCCCAGTGCAGGAAGGTCAGCTGCAGCGCTTGGCGTGCCGCGCCATTGCTGGCGGCAGCGCCTTCGGGCGGGTTGAAGTAGTGGTCCAACGGCTCGGACGCACCGAAATACAACAGCGAGATACCGATACCCGACGAGAACAACATGCCGGCCCAGGCGCCATAGCTGAAGTCTGGGGTATCGTCCTTCGCACCCAGCTTAAGTTTCCCATAGGACGAAAACGCCAGGCCGACCACAAACACCAGGTAGGCGGCGATGACCACCATGTAGTACCAGCCAAAGCTTTTCGACAGCCAGGCCTGTGCGACACCGAGCAGGCGCCCGGCCTCCTGCGGGGCGACGATCAGAATGGCGGTCAACAACAAAATCAGCGCGGTGGAGGTGTAGAACACCCAACCGTTGACCCGGACCTTTTCCGGTGGGGTCTTTATAAGAGAGGCAGAACTCATGGCGCAGATGCTCCAGGCAGTGCGAGAGAGAAACACAAGGCAACGGTTATCCCGGGACATCGATTTTTCGGCAGTCGACGGACGGGTGTTATAAAGACACCCCAAAATTCTTGAGCCCGCCTAAGCGGTGATCAGGCTCTGAAGTGGCCTGTTTCAAGGGTTTTTGCAGGTGTCGAAGGTTGCAGCTCGCAGGTAGGAAACATCTGTAGGCAGCGACCATTTGTCGCAGATCTTATTCTTTGTTGATTGAACGTTCAATCAAAACAAAATAGACTGGCCCTCAAGCCGACGGACGTGGATCGCCCATCGGCAGGCCTAAGGAGAGGTGCTACATGCCCAAGGTCGGTATGCAACCCATACGCCGCCAGCAGTTGATCGAAGCCACGTTGACGGCCATCGATCGGGTCGGGATGGGAGATGCCAGCATTGCGCTGATCGCCCGTCTGGCCGGCGTCTCGAACGGCATCATCAGCCACTACTTTCAGGACAAGAACGGCCTGATCGCAGCGACGATGCGCTACCTGATGAATGCGCTGATCGAGAACGTGCAAGAACGCAGGCGTGCCTTGAAGGATGACAGCCCACGGGCGCACCTTCAGGTGATCATCGAAGGCAACTTCGACGCCAGCCAGGTCAACGGCCCGGCAATGAAAACCTGGCTGGCCTTCTGGGCCACCAGCATGCACCACCCGTCATTGCACAGGTTGCAGCGGATCAACGATCAACGTCTGTATTCCAACCTGTGCTGCCAGTTCCGCCGAGTGCTGCCGCTGCCGCACGCACGCAAAGCAGCCCGAGGCCTGGCGGCCCTGATCGACGGTTTGTGGTTGCGCGGCGCCCTGTCGGGAGACGCTTTCGACACGGAGCAGGCGCAACGGATCGCTTACGAATACATGGATTTCCAATTGGCCAAGCAGGTGAGTTAGAGCACACATAACCGCTCAACCCCTGAACGTCCGCCGCTCAGTGTTGCCACACCCCCATGGCCCACTGTTCGGCGGGTAACGCCAACCACTTATGCACTTGCGAGGACTTTATGGCCCGTTTCGACCTGCAAAAACTCTACATTGACGGCGGCTACAGCGACGCTGGCAGCGATGCCACCTTCGAAGCCATCAACCCGGCTAACGGTGAAGTTCTCGCCCAAGTGCAACGCGCCACCAAAGATGACGTTGAACGTGCCGTGGTCAGCGCTGAAAAAGGCCAGAAAATCTGGGCCGCCATGACCGCCATGGAGCGTTCGCGCATCCTGCGTCGTGCCGTGGACATCCTGCGCGAGCGCAACGATGAACTGGCTGCCCTGGAAACCCTGGACACCGGTAAAGCCTTCTCCGAAACCAAGTACGTCGACATCGTCACTGGCGCTGACGTGCTGGAATACTACGCCGGCCTGGTACCTGCCATCGAAGGCGAGCAGATCCCACTGCGCGATACCTCGTTTGTCTACACCCGCCGCGAGCCACTGGGCGTGGTTGCCGGTATTGGCGCGTGGAACTACCCGATCCAGATCGCCCTGTGGAAATCCGCACCGGCCCTGGCCGCCGGTAACGCGATGATCTTCAAGCCAAGCGAAGTCACCTCGCTGACCACTCTGAAACTGGCCGAGATCTACACCGAGGCTGGCGTTCCAGCGGGCGTGTTCAACGTACTGACCGGCAGCGGCCGTGAAGTCGGCACCTGGCTGACCGAGCACCCACGCATCGAAAAAGTCTCCTTCACCGGCGGCACCGACACCGGCAAGAAAGTCATGGCCAGCGCGTCGAGCTCCTCGCTCAAGGACGTGACCATGGAGCTGGGCGGCAAGTCCCCGCTGATCATTTTCGACGACGCCGACCTCGACCGCGCCGCCGACACCGCCATGATGGCCAACTTCTACAGCTCCGGTCAGGTCTGCACCAACGGCACCCGCGTGTTCGTGCCCAAGCACCTGCAAGCCGCGTTCGAAGCCAAGATCGTTGAGCGTGTGGCGCGTATTCGCATCGGCAACCCGGAAGACGAAAACACCAACTTCGGCCCGCTGGTCAGCTTCGCCCACATGGAAAGCGTGCTGGGCTACATCGCCAAAGGCAAAGAGCAAGGCGCCCGTCTGCTGTGCGGCGGCGACCGCCTGACCGAGGGTGACTTCGCCAAAGGCGCCTTCGTGGCTCCGACCGTGTTCACCGACTGCACCGATGACATGGTGATCGTGCGTGAAGAAATCTTCGGCCCGGTGATGAGCATCCTCACCTACGAAACCGAAGAAGAAGTGATCCGCCGCGCCAACGACACCGACTTCGGCCTGGCCGCTGGCCTGGTCACCAAGGACCTGAACCGCGCCCACCGCGTGATTCATCAACTGGAAGCCGGTATTTGCTGGATCAACGCCTGGGGCGAGTCCGACGCGAAGATGCCGGTTGGCGGCTACAAGCAGTCGGGCGTGGGCCGTGAGAACGGCATCAGCTCGCTGAACAACTTCACCCGCATCAAATCGGTACAGGTTGAATTGGGCGATTACGCCTCGGTGTTCTAACACCCGAGCCTTGTATTGCCCGTGAGGCCATCGCGGGCAAGCCCGGCTCCCACATTTGTTCTGTGTGAACCCGATCAAATGTGGGAGCTGGTTTGCCTGCGATCGAGTGCTAAGCACTCGCCAGACCTGACCACACTTCAAAGAGGGTACATTCATGTCCCAAGAATACGATTACATCATTGTGGGTGCCGGCTCTGCCGGTAACACCCTGGCGACCCGTCTGACCGAAGACGAAGGCGTCACCGTTTTGCTGCTGGAAGCCGGTGGCCCCGACTACCGCCTCGACTTCCGCACCCAGATGCCAGCCGCCCTGGCCTTCCCGCTGCAAGGCCGCCGCTACAACTGGGCCTACGAAACCGATCCAGAGCCACACATGGACGGCCGCCGGATGGAATGCGGGCGCGGCAAGGGCCTGGGTGGCTCTTCCCTGATCAACGGCATGTGCTACATCCGCGGCAACGCCATGGACTACGACAACTGGTCGAAGCTGCCGGGCCTGGAAGACTGGACCTACCTGGACTGCCTGCCGTATTTCCGCAAAGCCGAAACCCGCGACATCGGCCCCAACGATTGGCACGGTGGTGACGGCCCGGTCAGCGTGACCACGCCGAAAGCGGGCAACAACCCGCTGTTCCACGCCATGGTTGAAGCCGGCGTACAGGCCGGTTACCCACGTACCGAAGATTTGAACGGCTACCAGCAAGAAGGCTTCGGCCCGATGGACCGTACCGTTACGCCGAACGGCCGTCGCGCCAGCACCGCACGCGGTTACCTGGACACGGCTAAAAAGCGTTCGACCCTGACCATCGTCACCCATGCCCTCACCGACAAAGTGTTGTTCGAAGGCAAGCGTGCGGTCGGTGTGCGTTACCTGATCGGCGCCGCCGAAGAGCGTGTTGAAGCCCGTGCGCGCAAAGAAGTGCTGGTGTGCAGCGGCGCAATCGCTTCGCCGCAACTGCTGCAACGCTCCGGTGTCGGCCCGGCCAAACTGCTGGAAAGCCTCGATATCCCGGTGGTCCACGACCTGCCGGGCGTGGGTGAAAACCTGCAGGACCACCTTGAGCTGTACCTGCAATACGCGTGCACCCAGCCAGTGTCGCTGTACCCGTCGCTGCTCTGGTACAACCAGCCGGCAATTGGTGCCGAATGGCTGTTCAACGGCACCGGCATCGGCGCCAGCAACCAGTTCGAAGCGGGCGGTTTCATTCGTACCCGCGAAGAGTTCGAGTGGCCGAACATCCAGTACCACTTCCTGCCGGTGGCGATTAACTACAACGGCAGCAACGGTGTGAAAGAGCACGGTTTCCAGGCGCACATGGGCTCCATGCGTTCGCCAAGCCGTGGCCGTATCCAGCTGAAGTCGAAGAACCCACGGGACTACCCGAGCATCCTCTTCAACTACATGGCCACCGAGCAGGACTGGCAGGAGTTCCGCGACGGCATCCGCCTGACCCGTGAAATCATGCAGCAGCCGGCACTGGACCCGTACCGTGGCCGCGAAATCAGCCCGGGTATCGAAGTGCAAACCGATGAGCAGTTGGACAAGTTCATCCGCGAGCACGCCGAGACCGCGTTCCACCCGTCCTGCTCGTGCAAGATGGGCACCGACGAGATGGCCGTAGTCGATGGCGAAGGCCGCGTACATGGTATGCAGGGCTTGCGGGTGGTCGATGCCTCGATCATGCCGATCATCACCACCGGCAACCTGAACGCGCCGACGATCATGATCGCCGAGAAAATCGCCGACAAGATCCGTGGCCGCAAGCCGCTGCCGCGCAGCACTGCGGATTACTACGTGGCAGGCGATGCGCCGGTGCGTGGCAAGCCGTTGCGTGAAGTGGGGCCGTTGGCGCAGTAACTCCAGCACCGCGGCGCCTGCATCGCAGGCAAGCCAGCTCCCACAGTTGACCGAGTTCGCCTGAACAACTCGGTCAACTGTGGGAGCCGGGCTTGCCCGCGATGAGGCCCGACCAGACACCGCAAAATTACCCGCCGACACTTTCCTTGATCAGCTCCTCGCCCAGGCCTACTCTGTTCGCCTGCCCGCGCCGAGCCGCCCACAAGGAAGGCCCCATGTTCGAACACCACGCCACGCTCAAGAAACACTTCGGTGCCCTGCGCACCACCGCCGAATTTTTCTCCCTGCGCTACGTGCGCGAATCCGGCCAGTACCTGTCGGTACGCAAGAACGTCGCCGAGCCGCCTCACCTGGGCCATGATGAAGGCGCCATGCTCACCGTGCGTCTCAACGGCGTGGAAGCCTACGCCGCGACCAACGATATTTCCCTTGCCGGTCTGCAGGCCGCCCTTGAGCGCGCTGAACAACAAGCCAGGCTTATCAAGCCCCACGCCCTGCTCGACCTGCACCAGCAACCGGTGTCCAGCGACGTCGCCGACTACCTGTCGCCCGACCTCGACCAGCCCTTCCCGTCCCTGAGCGACTGCTACCAATTGCTCGGCGATGAGTCCGCCGCCGTGCCCAAGGATGAGCGCCTGGTGAGCTGGGAAGTCAGCCTGGGAACCACGCGGGTTGAACAGATCTATCTCAACAGCGCCGGCGCGCAATTGCGTCAGGCCCAGCGCTTTGTCTTTCCGGGCCTGAGTGTGACCGCCTTCGACGGCAACGACAGCCAGACCCGTACCCTAGGCGGTACCAACTTCGGCCAGCAAGGCAGTGCCGGGGTGATCCAGCGTTTTGGCCTGGTGGGCGCCGCCCGCAAGGTGGCCGACGAAGCCGTGCAATTGCTGCTCGCACCGAATACGCCCCACGGCCCGCGTGACCTGCTGCTGATGCCCGACCAGATGATCCTGCAGATCCACGAGTCCATCGGCCATCCGCTGGAGCTGGATCGCATCCTCGGTGACGAGCGCAATTACGCCGGCACCAGTTTTGTGAAAGCCAGCGATTTCGGCCACCTGCAATATGGCTCGCCGCTGCTCAACGTCACCTTCGACCCGGACATCCCCGAACAGCTTGCCAGCTACGCTCATGACGACGACGGCACGCCTGCCAGCAAGCAATTTCTGATTCGCGAAGGCCTGCTGCTCAAGCCCTTGGGCGGGGCCTTATCGCAATTTCGCGCCAACCTGCCAGGCGTCGCCAACAGCCGCGCTTGCGGCTGGAACCGTGCACCCATCGACCGCATGGCCAACCTGAATATCGAGCCTGGGGATAAAAGCCTCGCGCAATTGGTGGGCGGCATTGAGAGCGGCATCCTGATGTCGACCAACCGTTCGTGGTCCATCGACGATGCGCGCAACAAGTTCCAGTTCGGCTGCGAGTGGGGCCAGCTGATCGAAAACGGCGAGCTCAAGGGCGTGATGAAGAACCCCAACTACCGGGCGATTTCTGCGCAGTTCTGGCGCAAGCTCAGCGCGGTGGGCGACGCCAGCACCTTCAAGGTCTTGGGCACGCCGAACTGCGGCAAGGGCGAACCCAACCAGGTGATCCGTGTCGGCCATGCGTCGCCGGCCTGTGTATTCAGCAATGTGGATGTATTTGGGGGGGATGCCTGATGAACCATTTCAAGGCACTGGTGGACTGGCTCAAGCAGGCGGTCACCGATCAAGAACACTTTCACCTCGGCTACGCGGATGAGGCGTCCGAGTTCGTGCGCTTCAACCACGCGCAGGTACGCCAGGCCGGCCAGGTACAGCAGGCCAGCCTGAACCTCAAGCTGATCAACGATGGGCGCCACGCCGACCTGGGCATCACCCTGTCGGGCGAGGCGCAGCTGGATCGCCAGCGCCTGGCCGACGGCCTGCAACAACTGCGCGAAACCTTGCCGCTGTTGCCGCCTGACCCGTACCTGCTGCTGAACCCCGACGCCTGGCACAACCATAACGAACAGCTGCGCCCGCTGCCGGAACTGGCACAAGTGCTGGACGATATCAGCCGGGCCGCCGATGGCGTGGACCTGGTTGGCTTCTACGCCGCCGGCCCGATCAGCCGCGGTTTCGCCAGCTCATCGGGGGCGTTCGGCTGGCACCGGGCTAACAGCTTCAATTTCGACTTCAGCCTGTTCCACGCCAATGGCGAAGCGGTAAAAGCCAGCTACGCCGGGCACACCTGGAACAGCGCCGAATTCGCCGCCCGTTTCCAACAGGCCCGTGAGCAACTGGCGTTTCTCGGTCGCCCGCTCCACACCCTGGCACCCGGCCAATACCGCGCCTACCTGGCGCCGGCAGCGCTGGAAGAAATCATCAGCATCATCACCTGGGGTGGTTTTTCGGCCCAGGCCATCGCGAGCAAAGGCAGTTCGTTGCAACGCCTGTACGCGGGTGATCAGTCACTGAGCCCGCTGGTGACGGTGGATGAGCAGATCAGCGGCTCCCTGAGCCAGGCGTTTTCCACTGAAGGCTACCCGCGCAAGGATGTCACCCTGATCAACGCAGGCAAGGCCGAGGGCCAGTTGATCAACTCTCGCAGCGCCGCCGAATACGGCTTGAGCACCAACGGCGCCAGCAGCGACGAGTCGCCCAGCGCCTTGCAAATGGCCGCAGGCAACCTGGCCCAGGCCGATATTCTCAAGCAGTTGGGCACAGGGCTGTATATCAGCAACCTCTGGTACCTGAACTACTCCGACCTGCCGGCAGCGCGCCTGACCGGCATGACGCGCTTTGCGACCTTCTGGGTGGAGAATGGCGAAATCAAGGCACCGGTCAGCACCATGCGCTTTGATGACAGTGTTTACAGCCTGCTTGGCTCACAGCTTGAAGCGTTGACCACTGATCGAGAACTGCTGCTGTCGCCCAGTACCTACAGCCAGCGTAATACTGCCTCCAACCTATTGCCGGGAGCCTTGATCAAGCGTTTGACCCTGACCTTATAAATCTTGCCACCCGCCCACGTGCCTGCACGTGATGCATGACCTTGCCTGGACTGGGCAAGCTGGAGTCTTGAGATGAACCATGGAAGTTTCGTCATAGAAAAACTGTTCAAGCAATACAACGTTCACGTGGAGCAACTGGGTAACGACCCACATAGAAAAACCGTACTGATGGTCAATGGCGCGTTATCCACCACGCGCTCCTTTGCCCGTACCAGCAAATGCCTGGCCGAGCACTTCAATGTGCTGCTGTTCGACTTGCCCTTCTCTGGCTTGTCACGCGAGCACAACACCGAACTCGACCTGGTCACCAAGGACGACGAGGTGCAAATCCTGCGTGCCTTGGTGGATCGCTTTGAGGTCAACCATCTAGTCTCGGCCTCCTGGGGCGGCATCTCCACGCTGTTGACCCTGGCGCATAACCCGCCCTCCATCGAAAGCTCGGTGGTGATGGCCCTGGCGCCCAACCTCAACCAGGCGATGCTGGAGTATGTCGAGCGTGTGCGTGTGCTGATCGAGGCCGATGACAAGTCGGCGGTCGGCCATCTGCTCAACGAAACGGTGGGCAAATACCTGTCGCCGCGCCTCAAACGCAATAACCATCGGCACCTGTCGACCATGGCCACCACCGAGTACCGCCAGGCGCGCTTTCATATTCATCAGGTGCTGGGCTTGGGCGATGGCAACTACTTGCCGGCGCTCAAGCAGATTGAAACACCGGTGCACTTTCTCAACGGCGCGCTGGACGAATACACCCCGGCCGACGAGGCCCAGCTGTTCAAACACTATGTAGGCCGCAGCAGCTTTGCGGTGGCCGAACACACCGGCCATCTGCTGGACCTGGAGTCCCGCGAAGCCGCGCTGGCAGTGCATCGGGCCTTGCTGGACTTCCTGGTGGGCGAGCATGCGAGCTTGTCAGCTATAGACGAACCGCCAGTGGGAAAAGGGGCGACGGATGGCGCATAATCGCCAACACATAGCCTGCTAATAAAAAGGGATCCCATGCCGAATCGTGCCCCTCTCGATGCCAAGACCGCCCGCTGGCTCCCCTGGGTGGTAGCGATTGCCTTCTTCATGCAGTCGCTGGACGGGACGATTCTCAACACCGCGCTGCCGGCGATGGCCCAGGACCTCGCGGAAAACCCGCTGCGCATGCAAGGGGTGGTGATCGCCTACATGCTCACCGTGGCCTTGCTGATTCCCGCCTCGGGCTGGATCGCCGACCGCTTTGGCACCAAGAAGATTTTCTTTGGCGCGATCATGCTGTTCAGCATCGGGTCGCTACTGTGTGCGCTGTCCAGTAGCTTGAGCATGCTGGTGGGGGCACGGGTGGTCCAGGGCCTGGGCGGCGCGCTGATGCTGCCGGTCGGGCGGCTGGTGGTGCTGCGGGCTTATCCGCGCTCCGAGCTGGTGCGGATCATGGGCTTCATCACCATTCCCGGCCTGCTCGGCCCCTTGCTTGGCCCGACGATGGGCGGCTGGATGGTGCAATACCTGACCTGGCACTGGATCTTCCTGATCAACCTGCCGGTGGGCATGATCGGCTGCTATGCCGTGTGGAAATTCATCCCCGACCTGCGCGGCAGCGAGCGCACGCGCTTCGACGGCCTGGGCTTTCTGCTGTTCGGCGCGGCGATGGTACTGATCACCATCGCCATGGAGGGCCTGGGCGAACTGCACCTGCCGCACCTGCGGGTGATGTTGCTGTTGTTCGGCGGGCTTGCCTGCCTGGCGGCGTACTGGCTGCGCGCCGGGCACATCGACAACCCGCTGTTCTCGCCGGTGCTGTTCAAGACGCGCACCTTTGCCGTGGGGATCCTCGGCAACCTGTTTGCGCGCCTGGGCAGCGGCGCACTGCCGTTCCTGGTGCCGCTGCTGTTACAAGTGGCGCTGGGCTATTCGCCGTCAGAAGCCGGCATGAGCATGCTGCCGCTGGCGGCGGCGGCAATGTTCGCCAAATCCATCGCGCGCCCGCTTATCGAGCGCCTCGGCTACCGCATCGTCCTGACCGGCAACACCCTGGCCCTGGGCCTGATGCTGGCGAGCATGGGCCTGGTCAGCGAACAAACGCCCTACCCGCTGCTGTTGGCCATGCTGGCGGTACTGGGGGCCATCAACTCCCTGCAATTTACCGCGATGAACACCGTCACCCTGATCGACCTCGACGACGCCCAGGCCAGCAGCGGCAACAGCTTGCTGTCGGTGGTGGCGCAGCTGTCCCTCAGCCTCGGCGTGGCCTGTGCCGGCGCGTTGCTTGGCGGGTTTACTGCCGAGGCCGGCAATGACGGTGTGGAAAGTGTCCTCGGCGCGTTCCAGCTGACCTTCCTCACCGTGGGCATCATGGCGATGCTGGCGGCGGCGATCTTCCTGCAACTGTCGCCTAAAGACGGCAAACGGGTGGTCAGCCGCGAGCACGATATCGAGCACTAACGGGCGTCTCGTCGAGAACTTGCGAGGAAAATCCCACGAGACTGGTACACTGCGCGACATTTTGTTTTGCAGAGCCAGTCCCGTGACTACCATCGCCACCGCTTTTAATACTTTGCCCCTGTCCGCCGCCATGCTGGCTAACCTCGACTCGCTGGGTTACGTCGAGATGACGCAGATCCAGGCGCAAAGCTTGCCGGTGATCCTCAAAGGGCTGGACCTCATTGCCCAGGCCAAGACCGGCAGCGGCAAGACTGCCGCATTCGGCATCGGCCTGCTGAACCCGATCAACCCGCGCTACTTCGGTTGCCAGGCGCTGGTGATGTGCCCGACCCGTGAGCTGGCCGACCAGGTCGCCAAGGAAATCCGCCGCCTGGCCCGTGCCGAAGACAACATCAAGGTACTGACCCTGTGCGGCGGCGTGTCCCTCGGCCCGCAGATCGCCTCCCTGGAGCATGGCGCCCACGTTATCGTCGGCACCCCGGGACGCATCCAGCAGCACCTGCGTAAAGGTTCTCTGGTGCTGGACGGCTTGAACACCCTGATTCTCGACGAAGCCGACCGCATGCTCGACATGGGCTTCTACGACGCCATCGAAGACATCATCAGCAAGACCCCACCGCGCCGCCAGACCCTGCTGTTCTCGGCCACCTACCCGGTGAGCATCAAGCAACTGGCCTCCAAGTTCATGCGTGCGCCTCAGCAAGTGAAAGCCGAAGCGTTCCACTCCGACGACCAGATCGAACAACGCTTCTACGAGATCTCCCCGGAAGAGCGCATGGACGCCGTGACCAAGGTGCTGGCGCACTTCCGCCCGGCTTCGTGCGTGGCGTTCTGCTTTACCAAGCAGCAAGTGCAGGAAACCGTCGACCACCTGACGTCCAATGGCATTTCCGCTGTTGGCCTGCATGGTGACCTGGAACAGCGCGACCGTGACCAGGTACTGGCGATGTTCGCCAACCGCAGCACCTCGGTGCTGGTGGCCACCGACGTCGCCGCCCGTGGCCTGGACATCGACGCCCTGAACATGGTGATCAACGTCGAACTGGCCCGCGACTCGGAAATTCACATCCACCGTGTAGGCCGTACCGGCCGTGCCGGTGAGACTGGTATCGCCATCAGCCTGGTGGCGCCGTCCGAAGCCCACCGCGCCCAGGCCATCGAGCAACTGCAGAAGTCGCCGCTGAACTGGGACCAACTGGACAACCTCAAACCGCAAAGCGGTGGCCCGTTGCTGCCGCAGATGAGCACCCTGTGCATCGCCGCCGGGCGTAAAGACAAGGTTCGCCCAGGCGACATCCTCGGTGCATTGACCGGTGAAGCCGGCATTCCGGGTGCCCAGGTCGGCAAGATCGCGATCTTTGACTTCCAGGCCTTCGTGGCCGTGGAACGCGGCATCGCCAAGCAGGCGTTGCAGCGTTTGAATGACGGCAAGATCAAAGGCCGTTCGCTGCGCGTGCGCATTTTGTAATAACACCGAGTTCCCATTACAGGAACCGAATGAATGTGGGAGCTGGCTTGCCTGCGATAGCGACGGTGAATCCACTACCGCTATCGCAGGCAAGCCAGCTCCCACAGGGTTGATGGCATTTCAAATCAATAGTTTTGTGAGGACATGGCTGTGCGCTCGACCGAAGTTGTGATCATTGGCGCCGGCGCCGCAGGCTTGATGTGCGCGCTGACCGCCGCCGGGCGTGGGCGCAAGGTGATGTTGATCGACCACGCCAACAAGGCCGGCAAGAAAATCCTGATGTCCGGTGGCGGCCGCTGCAACTTCACCAACATGTACACCGAGCCGGCCAACTTCCTCTCGCACAACGCGCACTTCTGCAAATCGGCCCTGGCCCGTTATACACAGTGGGATTTTATCGGGCTGGTGGCCAAGCACGGCGTGCCGTACCACGAGAAGAAACTCGGCCAGCTGTTCTGCGACAACAAGTCCAGCGACATCCTCGGCATGCTGCTCGACGAGTGCATCCAGACCGGCGTGAGCCTGCACCTGGACACCTCCATCGAGGCAATCGCCAAGCTCGAAAGCGGCTATCAACTGCAAACCACCCTGGGTGAACTGCGCTGTGAATCCCTGGTGATCGCCACGGGCGGTTTGTCGATCCCGACGCTGGGCGCCACCGGTTTCGGTTACCAAGTGGCCAGGCAATTCGGCCATGAACTGCTGCCGACCCGCGCCGGGCTCGTGCCGTTCACCATCACCGACCAGCTCAAGGAGTTGTGCGGCGAGTTGTCCGGCACCTCGGTCGACTGCCTGGTGAGCTGCAACGGCCAGAGTTTTCGCGAGAACATCCTGTTCACCCATCGCGGCCTGAGCGGGCCGGCGATCTTGCAGATTTCCTCGTATTGGCACCCCGGCGACACGGTGGAAATCAACCTGCTGCCCGACCACGACGCCCATGCCTGGCTGCAACAGCAACAGGCCGAACACCCCAACAGCGAGTTGAAAACCCTGCTGGGCGAGATCTTCACCAAGAAGATGGCCAACCTGCTGGCCCAAAGCTGGTTCGAATCCAAGCCGATGAAGCAGTACACCCACGCTGAAATGGCCGATATCGCGCAAAAGCTGGGGAGCTGGCAACTGGTACCGGCCGGCACCGAGGGTTATCGCACTGCCGAGGTGACATTGGGCGGGGTGGATACGCGGGAAGTGTCGTCCAAGACCATGGAATCGCTGAAAAGCCCCGGCCTGTACTTTATCGGCGAAGTGCTGGATGTGACCGGCCACCTGGGCGGGTTCAATTTCCAGTGGGCCTGGGCCTCGGGTTACGCGGCCGCGCAATACGCCTGACCTTCATCTTGAAATGCAATCCCACAGGGGTTTTGCAGTGATCCTGAAAATTTTGCTGTCCGATGTGATCGCCACGCTTGCCGTGGCGTCATTACTGGCTCAATTTAGCGACAACGTCCCGGAAGACTCCAGACTTCATGTCATCGACCTCGTTCAAGCAGTCCATGCGGCGCCTGTGGGCGCTGGATAAATTCAGCTACAGCGTACGGGTGTTCATCGCCCTCACCGGCAGCATGGCATTGTGTTGGTACCAGGATGAAATGACGCTGCTGATCCCGCTGTTCCTGGGGATTATCGCCAGCGCCCTGGCCGAGACCGATGACAGCTGGCAAGGCCGTCTCAATGCGCTGGCGGTGACACTGGTGTGTTTCAGCATCGCCGCGCTGTCGGTAGAACTGCTGTTCCCCTACCCCTGGATATTTGCCGTCGCCCTGGCCGTGGCCAGTTTCGGCCTGACCATGCTCGGCGCACTGGGCGAACGCTATGGCGCGATTGCCTCGGCCACCTTGATTCTGTCGGTCTACACCATGATCGGCGTGGACCAGCGCGGCGGCGCCGTCACGGATTTCTGGCATGAGCCGCTGCTGCTGGTCGCCGGTGCCGCCTGGTACGGCGTGCTGTCCGTGCTGTGGCAGGCGCTGTTTTCCAACCAGCCGGTGCAGCAGAGCCTGGCGCGGTTGTTCCGCGAGCTGGGGCGTTACCTCAAGCTCAAGTCATCGTTGTTCGAACCGATCCGGCAGCTGGATGTGGAAGCGCGACGCCTGGAATTGGCCCAGCAAAATGGCCGAGTAGTGGCTGCACTGAATGCCGCAAAGGAAATCATCCTGCACCGCGTCGGCAATGGCCGGCCGGGCTCGAAGGTCAGCCGCTACCTGAAACTGTACTTCCTGGCCCAGGACATCCACGAGCGCGCCAGTTCCTCCCACTACCCCTACAACGCCCTCACTGAAGCCTTCTTCCATAGCGATGTGCTGTTTCGCTGCCAGCGCTTGCTGCGCCAGCAAGGCAAGGCCTGCCAGACCCTGGCTGAGTCGATCCAACTGCGCCAACCGTTCATCTATGACGACAGCTTTGCCCAAGCCCTGGGCGACCTCAACGCGTCCCTGGAGCACCTGCGCATCCAGAGCAACCCAGCCTGGCGTGGCCTGCTGCGTTCACTTCGAGCCTTGGCGGCCAACCTGTCCACCCTCGACCGCCTGCTGGGCGACGCCAGCAACCCCGATGCCCTGGCGGACGCCACCGACAGTAACCTGCTGGACCGCGCCCCGCGCAACCTCAAGGAAATGTGGACGCGCCTGCGCACCCAACTGACGCCCACCTCGCTGCTGTTTCGCCACGCCCTGCGCCTGTCCCTGGCGTTGACCGTCGGCTACGCCACCCTGCACGCCATTCACGCGTCTCAGGGTTACTGGATCATCCTCACCACCCTGTTCGTGTGCCAACCGAGCTACGGCGCCACCCGGCGCAAGCTCGGCCAGCGGATTATCGGCACCGCCATCGGCCTCACCGTGGCCTGGGCGCTGTTTGATCTGTTCCCCAACCCGGTGGTGCAGTCGATGTTCGCTATCGCCGCGGGCCTGGTGTTCTTTATCAACCGCACCACCCGCTACACACTGGCGACGGCGGCGATCACCCTGATGGTGCTGTTCTGCTTCAACCAGGTGGGCGATGGCTACGGGCTGTTCCTGCCGCGCCTGTTCGATACCTTGCTCGGCAGCCTGATCGCGGGCCTGGCGGTGTTCCTGTTCCTGCCGGACTGGCAAGGCCGACGCTTGAACAAAGTGCTGGCCAATACCCTGACCTGCAACAGCATCTACCTGCGCCAGATCATGCAGCAATACGCCGCCGGCAAGAGTGACGACTTGGCTTACCGCCTGGCCCGCCGCAACGCCCACAACGCCGATGCCGCGTTGTCTACCACCCTGGCGAATATGCTGATGGAGCCGGGGCACTTCCGTAAGGAAGCCGACGTGGGCTTCCGCTTCCTGGTGCTGTCTCACACCTTGCTCAGCTACTTATCCGGATTGGGTGCACACCGCGATACTCAGCTACCGACCGACGTACGCGAGCACTTGATCGAAGGCGCGGGCAACAGCCTGGCGGCGAGCATCGATGAGATCGCCACCGGCCTGGCCAATAAACAGCCGATTGCGATCCAGAGTGATGCCGAGGAAGGGTTGGCGGCCGAGCTGGAGCAAATGCCCGATGAGATCGATGAGGCGCAGCGGTTGGTGCAGACGCAGTTGGCGTTGATTTGCCGGCAGTTGGGGCCGTTGCGTACGTTGGCGGCGCATCTGATCAAGGAGACCGGCGCGGCTTAGACCGCTATCGCAGGCAAGCCAGCTCCCACATTTGACCGAGTTCCAATATAAGAAGGCGGGCAAAATGTGGGAGCCGGGCTGGCCCGCGATGAGGCCCGCAAGCACGCTACATCCCATGCGCCTTCATCAAGCGCGCATAACTGCCATCAGCCTTCATCCTGGCAATCTCCCGATCAAAGCTGGCAACGATTTGCGCATGCTCGGGGTTCTTCAAACTGACCAGAATATGCAGGCTGTTCTCGCTCAACGGCTTGCCCACAAACGCCACGGCATTGCGCACCCGCGGCGACTCCCGAGCCAGGTAATAGCGCGCTACGTATTCGTCTTCCAGCGTCAACCGCACACGCCGCGCCGCGAGCATGCGCACCGCCATGGCGAAGTTGTGCACCGGTACTTTCTGTAGCTGGGTGTCTTGATCGAACGCAGCCGAGTAAGCGTAACCGCGTACCACGGCGATGGTCTCGTCGTGCAGTCGGGCCAGGTTCTGATAAACGATGTCATCGTCGCTGCGCTTGAGAAAGCGCACACGGTTAAGCAGGTACTCAGCAGAAAATTGGCCAAACTGCGTGCGGGCCTCGTCGTACCAGGCGTTGATCAGCACATCGTAGCGCCCATCGCCCACGCCCTTGAGCGCACGAGCCCAAGGCACCTGTTCAAAATCACTCGCGTACCCCGCACGGGCCAGGGCCGTGCTGACGATATCCGTGGCCAAGCCGCCATTGATCAAGGTGGCATCGGTGAATGGCGGCCAGCCATCCGCCACCAGACGCAGACGCTGTGCCAGCACTGGTTGGGCCAGTAGCAGCACTGCGATCAAAGCAACGGCACGAGTCAATCGCGGCATGCTCAAAGTCCTTGGCGGGCAGGCGGTGGCCTGATAACAGTAGCTCATCAATAAGCTTGCATTGCAGATTACACAAAGAAGCCAACGGCGCACGCACTGAATGATGGCAAATTGACGCCATTCACACATTTGTCAATTTTAGACAGCGGCGCCCGTCACGCTTACTATCCAGGCACGTCTTTATAAGAGCACACATCATGACGGTTGATTGGGTTTGCAAACATCACGACGACTTGGGCAAGGACCAGCTGTATGCCGTCCTGCGCTTGCGCAGCGAGGTATTCGTCGTCGAGCAGAAATGCGCGTATCAGGACATCGACGGGCAGGACCTGGCGGGGGACACCCACCACCTGATGGCCTGGAATGATAACGAGCTGGTGGCTTACCTGCGGCTGCTGGACCCGGAGACCCAGGGCGGCGATGTGGTGATTGGCCGCGTAATCGTTTCGCCAGCGGCACGGGGCACCGGGCTGGGGCATCAAATGCTGGAAGAGGCGCTTGAGCGTATTGAGGATATCTGGCCGCAAACGCCGATTTTTCTCTCGGCCCAGGCGCACTTGCAGGGGTATTACGGGCGGTATGGGTTTGTGGTGGCGGGTGAGGAATATCTGGAGGACGATATTCCACATATTGGTATGCGGCGCCTCTGAGCGCGCCATCGCAGGCAAGCCAGCTCCCACATTGGAACGCATTCAACTGTGGGAGCCGGGCTTGCCCGCGATAGCGTCAGTCCTGCCAAAGCCGACCTTCAGGGATAGCCCAACACCTGCTTGATCGACGCCAGATTAGCCTCGATCCACCCCCGATCAATCGCCCCCCAGTCCTGAATCCGATAGCGCCCGGCATGGTGACGCGCACCGTCCTCCTGCTCGAACTCACACACAATATCCAAGTCGGCCAACGCCGCAATGGTGTCCTGGGCGGTACGCCGAGGCATGCCGGTGGCCTCGGTCAGCGCCGGGACGCTGCTGGCCAGTTGGCTGTCGATCAAGTACGCCACGTACAGGCGGCGGTAGAAGCTGCTTTTGGTCTTGCTCACATCCATGGTCAGTCGCCTTGGGGTTAGGGCTTGCCCTGCAAATCGCGCCAGGTGAGGTACACACGCAGGTCAAATTCCACCTGATGGTAGCCCGGCATCATGTATTGACAGAGTTTATAGAACGCCTTGTTGTGGTCCGACTCCTTGAAGTGAGCCAACTCGTGTACCACGATCATGCGCAGAAACTCCGGGGCCGCCTCCTTGAACAGCGACGCGATGCGAATCTCTTTCTTGGATTTGAGATTACCGCCCTGCACCCGGGAAATCGTGGTGTGCAAACCCAAGGCACGATGGGTCAGGTCCAGGCGGTTGTCGAACAGCACCTTGTCGATAGACGGCGCGTTACGCAGGTGCTCCTGCTTCAAGGCCAGGGCATAGGCGTACAGGGCCTTGTCGCTCTGCACCCCATGGCGTTCGGGGTAGCGCTGTTCCAGGTAAGCCCCCAACTGGTCCTTGGCGATCAGTTGGCGCACTTGCTCCTGGAGCGCGGCGGGATAGGCCTGGAGGTATTTCAACGCGGTCATGGGCTCTGCAACGCAATTGGGACGGGCGCCAGTGTAGCGAATTCAAAGCGCGCGAGGGTAAGACCAGCCGGCAACGTCTTCGGCCATCAACGGCAGCGCCGCCCACGGCCCCTGGATATACGCGCAGCCATTGGCCTTTAGCCACTGTGTTTGCTCAAGGGTCTCCACGCCTTCGGCGATCACCAGCACACCAAAATGCTCACACAGTTGGATGATGCTGCGCGCCATCGCCCCATCCCGCGCCGAGCCAGGCAGGCGCGCCACTAATTGAGGGTCAAGCTTGAGGGTATCGAATGCCAGGTCGCGCAAATGGGCCAGGGAGCACTGGCCGCAGCCAAAATCGTCCAGGGCAATCCGCACCCCGATCCGGCGCAGTAACTGGAGTTGCTTGGTAGACTCGGCAAGATTACTCATCAAGCAGTCCTCGCCGATTTCCACCTCCAGTTGCCGCGCCTGTAATCCATGCCGCTCCAGCATCTGCTGCAGTTGGTTGGCCAGGTTGGGCATGTTGAACTGGCTGCTGCTCAGGCTCACGCTCAACACCAGTTCGGGGTCGAAGGTGGCTTGCCAGGCCTGGCGCTGGGCAGCGACTTGCTGGTAGATCCAGGCACTCAACTGGTTGATCAACCGCGCCTCTTCCAGCAGCGGCAAGAACAGGCCCGGCGGCACATCGCCGACGCTGGGATGCTGCCAGCGCAACAGCGCTTCGACGCCGCGCAAACGCCCGTCTTCCAGGCAAACCTGAGGCTGGTACACCAAGGTGAAGTCCTTGTTGGCAATGGCGGTACGCACACTGTCTTCCAGCATCAACCGCGAGCGGGCGCGGCCGTTCATTTCCTGGTCGTAGTAACGATACTGCTGACGGCCGGCGCGCTTGGCTTCGTACATGGCAATATCCGCCGCCCGCAGCAGGCCGCTCAAGTCCGAGCCGCAATCCGGGAAGGTCGCGATGCCGATACTGACCCCAAGCATCACCTCCAGCCCATCGACCTGCTGGCACACAGAAACCCGCTCGATGAGCTTTTCCGCGATCTTCGCCGCCTGTTCGGGAAACTCCAGCTCCAGCAACGCGGTGAACTCATCCCCGCCCATGCGCCCCAGAATGTCGTAGGAACGCAGGCACGCCTGCATTTGCTCCGAAACCCAACGCAGCACGCGATCCCCGGCGTCATGGCCCAACGTATCGTTGACCCGCTTGAAGCCATCCAGGTCCAGGTACAGCAATACCAGCGCCTGCTCGCTCCGTTCGCTGCGCAGCAACGTATTCTCCATCGCCTGATGGAAACCGCGCCGGTTCAACAGCCCGGTCAACGGGTCGGTCACGGCCTGGAACTCCAGTTGCTGGTGCAGATGCCGTACTTCGGACATGTCCAGCACCGTCACCACCATCGCCTTCTGCTCCACAGGCAAGGGCGCGCAGGACAACGCTACCGGCACCTGCTGGCCCCGACCGGTGCGCAAAATGGCGTCGTGTTGGCGCCACGTCTCGCCCCGGCGATACGCCTCGTACATGGGGAAGCCCAACCAGGCTGGCACATGGGGCTTTTGCAGGAAACTGAGGAAACTCTCGCCCTGCAACTCAGCCATCGTCGCATTCAACAGCCGGGAAATGGCCGGGTTGGCGTACTCGATCACACTGTTTTCGCTCACCACTAAAATGCCCTCGGCGGCGTTATCCAGCACGGAGGCATTAAAAGCGCGGGCCAACTCCAGGTCATGGCTCAGGCGCTGCAAGGCACGGCGATTGCGCTGGTGCTCGAGCAACGCCTGCACCTTGGGCTTGAGGATGTGCGGGTCAAAGGGCTTGAACAGATAGTCGATCGCCCCACTGGCGTAGCCTTCAAGCACCGCGTCGGGCGAATGGGCGGTGGCGGTCAGAAAGATAATCGGCGTCATGCGCGTGCGCTGGCTGCCCCGCATCAGGCGCGCGACCTCAAAGCCGTCCATGCCCGGCATGCGCACGTCCAGCAGCACCAAGTCGACGTCATGGGCCAGCAGTAATTCCAAGGCTTCCAGGCCAGACGCAGCAGTGATCACCCGCCAGTCGTCACGCTGCAACAGCGCACGCATGCTGACGAGGTTTTCCGGGTAGTCATCGACCACCAACAGAACCGAAATTGCATCGTCGTGTTGCGGAGCGCCATCCATGCTACGTCTCTTCCTTAGGGAGCTGCACCGGTCACTTTTGCTACCAAGGCCGGATAAACACTGAGGGCTCACTCTAGCCGCGCGGCCAAAAAAGCAGAAGTGACGTGGGTGCCCTCATTGTGCCAAAGACCAGGAAGCCGACTAACGGTAAGGCCCTGTAGCCCGCGGTTCACGGGCAACATGGCTTTTTGGCATTCCTCTGACGCCAATAAATTGCCAGCAATTGTTTAACAATCTCACCCGCACCGCCTATAAAGAACCTGGAAGGCCCTTTGGGCCAATGCCTACACCCTCTGTAAAAAGGCCAACACCATGATCGACCTTTCCACCTGGAACCTGAGCATCCCGGTCGGCTCCCCACCCACGACCATTGAAACGCCAAGGCTGATGAGCGGCTTCAACGATCAATACTTCCAGGCCGAAGGCAGCGATGTGCAGTTCTGGACGCCTGTGACGGGCTCGCGCACCGAAAACGCCATCTACCCACGCAGCGAATTGCGTGAAACCTACGCCGACGGCCGCCTGCGTAACTGGACCTACCCCGAAGCCGACAACTTCCTGCGCGCCACCCTCACCGTCAACCAGGTGCCCTCCTCCGGCAAGATCGTGATCGGCCAGATCCACGCCTACGACAGCCAGAAACCGTTGATCAAGCTGGAGTACCAATTCAAGGAGAAAACCCAGACCGGCAACATCGTCGCCAAAGTGCGCATGCGCCCGGACGAAGCCGAAAGCCAGGTGATCATCGTCGCCTCCAATGTGCCACTGCAGAAGAGCTTCACCTACGTGATCAACCTCAACAAAGCCGGGCTGCTGAGCGTGTATGCCGCCGACAGTGAGTGGAATGAACGCATAGGCGCGGCCTGGGGTGACAAGCCGTTGTACTTCAAGGCGGGGGTGTACGTGCAGGACAATTCGGGCGACACCAATGAGGGCGCGCGGGTGACGTTTGCGAAGTTGGATATTGATCATGAGTGAATCGTCCCGTGAGACACCGGATTTTTCCCAGATAAATCCAAAGTTTTAAACACACCGCCGCCCCCTGTGGGAGCCGGGCTTGCCCGCGATGGCGGCACATCAGCCACTATCCTAGGCGCCTGACACACCGCCATCGCGGGCAAGCCCGGCTCCCACATTGACCGTGCATCGGCTTCAAGGTCCGGTGTGAGTCCTACAGCACCGTTGCGGCCAGCCACATCGCCGCTTATAGTTCGCCCCGTCGCTGGCATTGATCGGCGATAGGGTTTCGCAGCCCTAACGATACGTGTGTAACCAAGCATCATGAATACAACGATGAGCGCTTCGGCGCCCGTCGTCTGTTTAATGGTGGCTGTGTGTGGGAGACCTTCGGGTCTGCCGGGTTCCTCGTATCCTCGGTCTGCGAACCTGCACACAGCTACCACCCACTTCGTTTCGCAGCGAATGGCGGTAGTCCTTTTCAGATACGAGGAATATTTGCCATGACCCAACAGCTTCCACCCCGCCGCTTTAGCCCCTGCACAGAAACCGCCACCGACTACCCCGTGCTGCTGATCGACAGTGAAGCCCCACTGCTCGAACTCCACGCCTGCCTGCGCGAACGTCTCAACGCCGCTCTGGAACACCTGAACCTGATGGCCTGCTCCAGCCTGCCGGACTTTGCCGAGCGCGACCTGAACAATATGGCCAATACCGCCCGCATTCTGGTGCAGGACGTGAGTGATGTGTTTCGGGTCATTGAACACCGTGGTTTCGGCGCTTCATCTGCAAGTTGATTAAATGGTGTCCATAAAAAAGCCCGCATCGCTGCGGGCTTTTTATTAACACTTGAGGCTCAGTTCACCTTAGCGTTCAACTCACCTTTCAAATACCGCTGGTACATCGCTTCCAGTGAGATCGGCTTGATCTTCGAAGCATTACCCGCCGTACCAAACGCTTCATAACGTGCAATACACACATCACGCATCGCCGTCACAGTGGCGCCGAAGAATTTACGCGGGTCGAACTCGCTCGGGTTGGTGGCCATCAGGCGACGCATCGCACCGGTGGAGGCCAGGCGCAGGTCGGTGTCGATGTTGACCTTGCGCACGCCGTACTTGATGCCTTCAACGATTTCTTCAACCGGTACGCCGTAGGTTTCTTTGATGTCGCCGCCATACTGGTTGATGATCGCCAGCCACTCTTGCGGTACCGAGGAAGAACCGTGCATCACCAGGTGGGTGTTGGGGATGCGCTTGTGGATTTCCTTGATGCGGTCGATGGCCAGCACGTCGCCGGTAGGCGGCTTGGTGAACTTGTAGGCGCCGTGGCTGGTGCCGATGGCGATAGCCAGGGCGTCGACCTGGGTCTTCTTGACGAAGTCGGCGGCTTCTTCCGGGTCGGTCAGCATCTGGCTGTGATCCAGCACGCCTTCGGCGCCGATGCCGTCTTCTTCGCCGGCCATGCCGGTTTCAAGCGAACCCAGGCAGCCCAGCTCGCCTTCAACCGAAACGCCGCAGGCGTGGGCCATGGCCACGGTTTGTTGGGTCACGCGTACGTTGTACTCGTAGTCGGTTGGGGTCTTGCCGTCCTCACCGAGGGAGCCGTCCATCATCACCGAGCTGAAGCCCAGTTGGATCGAGCGCTGGCACACGTCAGGGCTGGTGCCGTGGTCCTGGTGCATGCACACCGGGATGTGCGGGAATTCTTCGATGGCAGCGAGGATCAGGTGACGCAGGAACGGGGCGCCAGCGTATTTGCGCGCACCGGCCGAAGCCTGGACGATCACTGGGGAGTCGGTCTTGTCAGCGGCTTCCATGATGGCGCGCATCTGCTCAAGGTTGTTGACGTTAAAGGCTGGGACGCCGTAGCCGAACTCGGCTGCGTGGTCCAGCATTTGACGCATGCTGATAAGTGCCATTGTGTTGTCTCTCCCGGTCGAGGGTCGTTAATCGTGCAAGCCTGCCGTAGCGGCGGCTGCTATTCAAGTTATTGCAGATCAAGGGGTTGAGCCTTGTGCTGCTGAATCGTTATTGCTGTTGGGTTCAGTTGGCTTTGCAGCCGCGCCCAATCAAATCATCCGTCGCCACCCAGTACACCAGGCCTTCCTCACCCTTGGTGTGAAACGCCAACTGGCCGTCGCTGTACAGCACGCCGGAGGCGGCTACCTCTTGCTTGAGACGGTAAACCTGGTCCGAACCGCCGAGGCGTACATCCACTTCGGAACGGGCCTGGTTGGCAAAGCGCCAGTTGACCTCGGCCTTGCTGTCGCAGGTCCAGGTGGTCCATTTGTCGGCTGGCTCTGCCTTGTTGAACAGGTTCATGCTGCTGCAGCCGGCCAACAGGGCCAGAGCTGCCAGGGCGAAAACGCCTTTCATTGCCAATCCTCGCAGGGAGGCCTATGGGCCGCCGTTGCTGTCGGTTAGTGGATCAGACCCGTCATGGGCAACCCTGTTCCTGACCGTTGGGCGCGGAGTCGTATTTCTCCAGCCGTTCGTTGCCGATGCGCTTGTTGATCACCGGCATGGTCTCGGCTTGCCAGTCAGCCTGGTAACAGCTTTTTCTCAACGGTGCCTTGGCATTATCCGCCTCGGGCGCCGCGCTGGGTGTGCTGCCGCAGCCGGCCAACAGGCCCGCTGCGATCACCAGTGCCAACGACTTGATCATGGGAACGCTCCTTTTCCTGATCACGCGAGCCTTAACCTTTGGCTCGGGTTTCCAGCACTTCCACGGCTGGCAACACCTTGCCCTCGACGAACTCGAGGAAAGCGCCACCACCGGTAGAAATGTAGGAGATCTGATCAGCCACACCATATTTATCGATTGCCGCCAGAGTATCGCCACCGCCAGCGATGGAGAACGCCGAGCTTTCAGCGATCGCTTTAGCCAGCACTTTGGTGCCGTTGCCGAATTGGTCGAACTCGAATACGCCCACCGGGCCATTCCACAGGATAGTCTGGGATGCCTTGAGCAGCTCGGCGAAGTTGGCTGCCGTTTGCGGGCCGATGTCCAGGATCATGTCGTCGTCGGCCACGTCAGCGATAAGCTTGACGGTCGCCGCGGCGCTTTCCGCGAATTCCTTGGCAACCACCACGTCCACCGGCAACGGCACGCTGACCTTGGCGGCGATGGCGCGGGCGGTGTCGAGCAGGTCTGGCTCGTACAGGGACTTGCCCACCGGGTGGCCGGCAGCAGCCAGGAAGGTGTTGGCAATGCCGCCGCCGACGATCAGTTGGTTGCAGATCTGGCTCAGGCTGTTGAGCACGTCCAGCTTGGTGGACACCTTGGAGCCGGCAACAATGGCCGCCATCGGTTGGGCCGGAGCGCCCAGGGCCTTGCCCAGCGCATCCAGCTCGGCAGCCAACAACGGGCCCGCCGCGGCGACCTTGGCGAACTTGGCCACGCCGTGGGTCGAACCTTCGGCGCGGTGGGCGGTGCCGAACGCGTCCATCACAAACACGTCGCACAGGGCGGCGTATTGCTGGGCCAGTTCGTCGCTGTTCTTTTTCTCGCCCTTGTTGAAGCGCACGTTTTCGAACAGCACGATATCGCCGGCTTTCACGTCCACGCCGCCCAGGTAGTCTGCGACCAATGGCACGTCACGGCCCAGGGCCTTGCTCAGGTACTCGGCGACCGGCTTGAGGCTGTTTTCGGCAGAGAACTCACCTTCGGTCGGGCGACCCAGGTGGGAGCAGACCATCACGGCCGCGCCTTTTTCCAGGGCCAGCTTGATGGTCGGCAGCGAGGCCAGGATTCGCGCATCGCTGGTGACAACACCGTCCTTGACGGGGACGTTGAGGTCTTCGCGGATCAGTACGCGCTTACCTTGCAGATCGAGGTCGGTCATCTTCAACACGGTCATGGGTCGCAGTTCCTGAATTACTGTTGAGGTTGTTTAGAAGCGATGTGCAGATAGTGTTCGGCAACATCCAGCATGCGGTTGGCAAAGCCCCATTCGTTGTCGAACCAGGCCAGAATGTTCACAAGCCTGGGGCCGGAAACGCGGGTCTGGCTGGCATCGACAATCGCCGAATGCGGGTCATGATTGAAATCGCAACTGGCGTGGGGCAGCTCGGTGTAGGCCAACAGACCTTTGAGCGGGCCGCTGGTGGCGGCGTCGCGCAGGATCCGGTTGACTTCGGCCGCGTCAGTGTCACTGACGGTTTGCATGGTGATATCCAGGCAAGACACATTCACCGTCGGCACCCGTACGGCTTTGGCCTGGATTCGCCCGGCAAGTTCCGGCAGCAGTCGCTCGATGCCACGCGCCAGGCCGGTGGACACCGGAATCACTGACTGGAACGCCGAACGCGTGCGCCGCAGGTCTTCGTGGTGATAGGCGTCGATGACCGGCTGGTCGTTCATCGCCGAGTGAATCGTGGTGATCGACACGTAATCCAGGCCGATCGCCTGGTCCAGCAGGCGCAGCAACGGCACGCTGCAGTTGGTGGTACACGACGCGTTGGACACCAGCAGCTCATCGCCGGTCAGGCAGTCCTGGTTGATGCCGTAGACAATGGTGGCGTCGACATCCGCCTCGCTGGCCATCGGCTGGGAAAACAGCACACGCGGTGCGCCGGCGTCGAGAAAACGCTGGCCATCGGCACGGGTGTGATAAACACCGGAGCATTCCAGCACCAGGTCGACGCCCAGTGCTTTCCAGTCGATGCCTTCGGGGGTGGCACTGCGCAACACTTGCACGCAGTTGCCATTGATATGCAGACAATCGCCTTCAACCCGCACTTCGCCAGGGAAACGGCCGTGGGTGGAGTCAAAGCGTGTCAGGTATTCGATGCTGGCCATGTCGGCCAGATCATTGATCGCGACAATTTCAAACCCGGCCGCCGCCCCTCGCTCGAACAGAGCACGCAAGACGCAACGACCAATGCGGCCGTAGCCGTTGAGTGCAACTTTGTAGGGACGCGGTTGGGGCATGGGGTTCTCGATCAAGGTTAGTTCAGTGATGAATGTACTGGCGCCATCGCGGGCAAGCCCGCTCCCACAGTGGACCGCGATCCAAATGTGGGAGCGGGCTTGCCCGCGATGGCGCCAGTACAGACAACGCAGACTGACTTAGTCTTCCAGCAACTCTTCAGCCTGACCCAGGATGTTTTCCAGGGTGAAACCGAACTCTTCGAACAAGGCTGGCGCCGGTGCCGACTCACCGTAGGTGGTCATGCCGATCACGCGGCCTTCCAGGCCCACGTATTTGTACCAGTAGTCAGCGTGAGCCGCTTCGATGGCGATACGCGCACTGACCTGCAACGGCAATACCGATTGCTTGTAACCGGCGTCCTGGGCTTCGAACACGCTGGTGCAGGGCATGGACACAACGCGCACGTTGCGGCCTTGCTCGGTCAGCTTGTCGTACGCCTGAACGGTCAGGCCCACTTCGGAACCGGTGGAGATCAGGATCAGCTCCGGCTCGCCGATGCAGTCCTTGAGCACATAACCGCCACGGCTGATGTCGGCGATCTGCGCGTCGGTACGCACCTGGTGTTGCAGGTTCTGACGCGAGAAGATCAGCGCCGAAGGGCCGTCCTTGCGCTCGATGGCGTGCTTCCAGGCCACAGCGGATTCCACCGCGTCGGCTGGGCGCCAGCAATCGAGGTTCGGCGTGGTACGCAGGCTGGTCAGTTGCTCGACCGGCTGGTGCGTCGGGCCGTCTTCGCCCAGGCCGATGGAGTCGTGGGTGTAGACGTGGATCACGCGCTTCTTCATCAGCGCCGCCATACGTACGGCGTTACGTGCGTATTCCATGAACATCAGGAAGGTCGCGCCGTAAGGCACCAGGCCACCGTGCAGGGACACGCCGTTCATGATGGCGCTCATGCCGAACTCGCGCACGCCGTAGTACATGTAGTTGCCGCTGGCGTCTTCGGCAGAGACACCTTTGCACCCCTTCCACAGGGTCAAGTTGGAACCGGCCAGGTCAGCCGAACCGCCGAGGAACTCAGGCAGCAACGGGCCAAAGGCGTTCAGGGTGTTCTGGCTGGCTTTACGGCTGGCGATGGTCTCGCCCTTGGCCGCGACTTCAGCGATGTAGGCCGAGGCCTTTTCCGAGAAGTCGGCAGGCAGGTCACCGGCCAGGCGGCGTACCAGCTCGTTGGCCAATTCCGGGAATTCGGCGGAGTACGCAGCGAAACGCTGGTCCCACTCGGATTCAGCCGCCAGGCCTTTTTCCTTGGCATCCCATTCGGCGTAGATATCGGCCGGGATTTCGAACGGGCCGTGGTTCCACTTCAGTGCTTCGCGGGTCAGGGCGATTTCCGCGTCACCCAGTGGGGCGCCGTGGCAGTCTTCTTTACCCTGCTTGTTCGGCGAGCCGAAACCGATGGTGGTCTTGCAGCAGATCAGGGTTGGCTGCGCGCTCTTGCGAGCGGTGTCGATGGCGGTCTTGATCTCTTCCGGATCGTGGCCGTCGACATTGCGGATCACCTGCCAGTTGTAGGCTTCGAAACGCTTAGGCGTGTCGTCAGTGAACCAGCCTTCGACTTCGCCGTCGATGGAGATGCCGTTGTCATCGTAGAAGGCGATCAGCTTGCCCAGGCCCAGGGTGCCGGCCAGGGAGGCGACTTCGTGGGAAATGCCTTCCATCATGCAGCCATCACCCAGGAATACGTAGGTGTGGTGGTCAACGATGTCGTGGCCAGGGCGGTTGAACTGCGCGCCCAGGACTTTTTCCGCCAGGGCGAAACCAACCGCATTGGCCAGGCCTTGGCCCAGGGGACCGGTGGTGGTTTCCACGCCTGGGGTGTAGCCGAACTCCGGGTGGCCCGGGGTACGGCTGTGCAGCTGACGGAAGCTCTTGAGGTCGTCAATGGTGACGTCGTAGCCGGTCAGGTGCAGCAGCGAATAAATCAGCATCGAGCCGTGGCCGTTGGACAGCACAAAGCGGTCACGGTCGGCGAACGACGGGTTGCTCGGGTTGTGTTTCAGGTAGTCACGCCAAAGTACCTCGGCGATATCCGCCATGCCCATCGGGGCACCGGGATGGCCGCTGTTGGCTTTTTGCACGGCATCCATGCTGAGGGCACGAATGGCGTTGGCACGCTCACGACGGCTGGGCATCGCTGATCTCCTGGAGTTTGCTTATAAAGAAACGGAAAAAAGGACCGGCATTTTCCCTCAGCCACCGCCTGCGGGCAATGACAGATAGTTACTTGTGGGCGTTTTTCCTGTGCTTTGGGCACCAATCCCTTGCAGAAACCTTTAACCGGTTCGTCTAAAGGTTATAGCGACGGCTTATAACCGCCACTTATCGATCAATATCAAAACTTTTTGATATTGGCCTTGCGGGGATCTACACCCGTCACTAGACTGCTGGCCTTATGAACCTACCCGTGCCCTCCCTGCGTCCTGATGACGGCGATGAACTGGCTGCCTTGTGCAAGGCCGCTGGCGATCCGTTGCGCTTGAACGTACTGCGTGCACTGGCCAACGATTCTTTCGGGGTACTGGAGCTGGCGCAGATCTTCGCCATCGGCCAGTCCGGCATGAGCCACCATTTGAAGGTGCTGGCCCAGGCTGACCTGGTGGCTACCCGTCGCGAAGGCAATGCGATTTTCTACCGGCGTGCCCTGCCCCATACCGAACTGCTTGGCGGCAAATTGCACGCTGCCCTGCTCGACGAAGTGGATAACTTGTGCCTGCCCGGCGATGTGCAATCGCGCATCGGCCAGGTGCACGGACAACGCGCCGCCGCCAGCCAGGATTTTTTCTCACGGGTGGCCGACAAGTTTCGCGCCCAGCAGGATCTGATCGCCGGCTTGGCCCAGTACCGCGAAAGTGTACTGGCGCTGCTGGACAAGCTGAGCTTCAGTGAAGAGGCCACGGCCTTGGAAGTCGGCCCTGGCGACGGCGGTTTCCTGCCCGAACTGGCGCGTCGCTTCGAGCAGGTCACCGCGCTGGATAACAGCCCGGCGATGCTTGAACTGGCGCGCCAACTCTGTGAGCGCGAAGCCTTGGGCAATGTGCGCCTGCAGTTGGCCGACGCCCTGAGTGACACCGGCCTGCGAGCCGATTGCGTGGTGCTGAACATGGTCTTGCACCATTTCGCCGCCCCGGCAGAAGCTCTCAAGCAAATGGCCGGGTTGCTGCACCCCGGCGGTAGCCTGCTGGTTACGGATTTATGCAGCCACAACCAGAATTGGGCCAAGGAGGCCTGCGGTGATCTCTGGCTAGGTTTTGAACAGGACGATCTGGCCCGTTGGGCCACCGCTGCGGGACTCGCTCCCGGGGAAAGCCTCTATGTAGGTTTACGTAATGGTTTCCAGATTCAGGTCCGCCATTTTCAGCGACCGGCTGGCGACACTCACCATCGGTAAATATCAGGAAAACATCGAGATGAGCGAATACTCCCTTTTCACCTCCGAGTCCGTGTCTGAAGGGCATCCGGACAAAATCGCCGACCAGATTTCTGATGCGGTGCTGGACGCTATCATCGCTGAAGACAAGTTCGCCCGTGTGGCGTGCGAGACGCTGGTGAAAACGGGCGTGGCGATCATCGCCGGCGAAGTTACCACCACTGCCTGGGTCGACCTGGAGCAGATCGTGCGTGACGTGATCACCGACATTGGCTACAACAGCTCCGACGTCGGCTTTGACGGCGCAACCTGCGGTGTGATGAACATCATCGGCAAGCAGTCCCCGGACATCAACCAGGGCGTTGACCGGGCCAAGCCTGAAGACCAGGGCGCCGGCGACCAGGGCCTGATGTTCGGCTACGCCAGCAACGAAACCGACGTACTGATGCCCGCGCCGATCACCTTCTCGCACCAGCTGGTACAACGCCAGGCCGAGGCGCGTAAATCCGGCGTACTGCCATGGCTGCGCCCTGACGCCAAGTCCCAGGTGACCTGCCGCTACGAAGGCGGCAAAGTGGTGGGCATCGACGCCGTCGTACTGTCGACCCAGCACAACCCGGACGTGTCCTACGCCGACCTGCGTGAAGGCGTGATGGAGCTGATCGTCAAGCACGTGTTGCCTGCCGAGCTGCTGACCAAGGACACCCAGTTCCACATCAACCCGACCGGCCAGTTCATCATCGGTGGCCCCGTGGGCGACTGCGGCCTGACCGGCCGCAAGATCATCGTCGACAGCTACGGCGGCATGGCCCGTCACGGCGGTGGTGCATTCTCCGGCAAGGACCCGTCCAAGGTTGACCGCTCTGCCGCTTACGCCGGTCGTTATGTGGCCAAGAACATCGTGGCTGCCGGCCTGGCCGAGCGCTGCGAAATCCAGGTTTCCTACGCCATTGGCGTCGCCCAGCCTACTTCGATCTCGCTGAACACCTTCGGCACCGGCAAGATCAGCGATGACAAGATCGTCAAGCTGGTGCGTGAGATCTTCGACCTGCGCCCTTACGCGATCACCACCATGCTCGACCTGCTGCACCCGATGTACCAGGAAACCGCAGCCTACGGCCACTTCGGCCGCACCCCGGCGCAGAAGACTGTGGGTGATGACACCTTCAGTACCTTCACCTGGGAAAAAACCGACCGCGCCAACGACCTGCGTACCGCCGCCGGCCTGTAATCGTTCGCGGTAAATAGAGCCCCGCCAGGTCTGCCTGGCGGGGCTTTTTGTTGCCTGCAGGGCCTCTTCGGGCTTTTTTGGATCCAAGGCTTGCAGGCAAAATGATGGCCCACTAGAATCCGCGCCCTCTCGGGCCCTTCACCTTATTTGGATATTGCACTGCGCCCGCCCGGGATGGATAAGCGCGCAGGCAATCGAACATTGAGGTTTTCATGCGCATTTCCACGCTCGCCCCTGCCGCCCTTCTGCTAAGCCTGTTCACCCTGTCGGCCCAGGCCGCTGACCTGAACGCGCTGAGCGGCGCCCTGAGTGCCCAGCTCGGTGGCGGCAACGCCGGCGACTGCCAGCAGCAACCCAAAGACCTGCAAGCCAAGATCGACGCGGCCAATGCCAAGAACGATCTGTTGAAAGTGCGGGCATATGAGGCTGCGCTGGAGCAGGTCAACAAAGCTTGCAACAAACTCGCCGACAGCCAGGCAAAAGTCGACGCCAAGCAGCAAAAACAGCAGGCCAAGGCTGAAAACAACGACGCTGTGAAGGCCTTGGGCGGCCTGTTCAAGTAAACAGAAATACCCGGTAAAAAGCCCCGCTCGGTCGGGGCTTTTTTGTGGGCGCGTGGATCACTTAGGCTGGGCGCCCCCTTTCGAGCAAGGATGCTCATGATGCACGTATTACTGGCTGCTCTCATAAGCGCCCTGCCAGCCTGGGCCTGGGCCGAAGCCTGTCCGGATAACGTTCACTTGCAGTTGGAAACCCTGTCCAGGCAAATCCAGCAGTGGGACGACAGCTACCATCGGCAGGGCCAATCCCTGATCAGCGATGAACTCTACGACCAGGCCCGCAAGCGCCTCGCGCATTGGCAAGAATGCGCCCGCCAGCAGCCCCCCAAGGCTGATAACCCGCTAGCCAGTGCGCGCGGCACCCTACGTCACCCGGTCGCGCACACCGGTCTGCAAAAGCTGCCGGGCGAGCCTGCCGTCAGTGACTGGCTTAGCACACGCCAGGATGTATGGGTCCAACCCAAGGTCGATGGCGTCGCGGTGACCCTGGTGTATCGCCAAGGCCGCTTGCACCAGCTCATCAGTCGGGGCGACGGCCTGCTGGGGCACGACTGGTCAGCCTCCGCCGCCAAGATCCCCGGCATTGTCCAACAGTTGCCCGACGCCGTTGACGTGGTGCTGCAAGGCGAACTCTATTGGCGCCTCAATCACCATGTGCAAGCGCTCAAGGGCGGGCTCAATGCACGCAGTAAAGTGGCTGGCCTGATGAACCGTCGCCAATTGAGCGACGCCGAGGCGGCAGGGATCGGCCTGTTCGTCTGGGCATGGCCCGACGGCCCGAAGGACTTCACCGAACGCCTGGCCACCCTGGCGCGCTGGGGGTTTAGCGACAGCCAGCAGTACAGCCAACCCGTCGCTTCCATTAGCGAAGCTGCGCATTGGCGCACGCACTGGTACAACGCGGCATTGCCTTTCGCCAGCGATGGCGTGGTGCTGCACCAGGCTGCGCGAGCGCCCGCCGAGCGCTGGCAAGCCAGTGCGCCGTATTGGTCGGTTGCCTGGAAGTACCCTGCCATCAAGGCCCTGGCCCTGGTACGCAATGTCCACTTCAGGGTGGGGCGCACCGGGCGCATTACTCCAATCCTCGAACTGGAACCCGTGCGGCTGGATGATCGGCAGATCAGCCGGGTCAGTGCCAGTTCCCTGAAACGCTGGCAAGCCCTGGATATCCGCCCCGGCGATCATGTGTCGATCAGCCTGGCGGGCCAGGTGATACCGCGACTGGACGAGGTGATCCTGCGCAACGAGACGCGCGTGGACCTGCAGGTACCCGACCCTCAAGACTTCCACGCTTTGAGCTGCTGGCAACTGGACCCCGGCTGCGAAGATCAGTTGCTCGCCCGCCTCACCTGGCTGAGCGGCAAACACGGCCTGGCCTTACCCCATATGGGCCGTGAAACCTGGAACGTATTGATTCAGGCCGGTCTAATCGCAGGCTTTCTCGATTGGTTGACCCTGGATGCGGCCGAGCTTGCTACCATTGAGGGCTTAGGCGAGCGGACCCGTGCGCGGGTGCTCGACAGTATTCAAAGCGCCCGGCAACGCCCTTTTTTACAATGGCTCCGCGCCTTGGGCATACCGCCAGCGGCGCGCAACAACCTGGAAGGTAACTGGCAGACGCTGGTCGCCAAAGACCCCCAAGCCTGGCTGGCCTCAGACGGCATTGGCCCGGGACGCGCGGCGCAACTCAGCGCTTTTTTTCGCGACCCGCAGGTACAAGCCTTGGCTGAAACATTACGCGTAGCCGGGATAGATGGGTTTTGAACACCCCCGGCCACCTGATTGCGAACTTGGAGCTTTATATGAAATTTCTCGCCCCCTTTGCCTTGCTGACCGTCGCAAGCTTCATGGCCACGCCACTGTTGGCCGCCGAAGACGTACAACCCCTCACCGGCTGCGCCGCCAAGCGCCAGGCCATCAGCAGCCAGATCGAACAGGCCAAGGCCCACGGTAACCGCGCCCAGCAGGCCGGTCTGGAAAAAGCCTTGGACGAAGTCACTACCCACTGCACCGATGCCGGCTTGAAGAAAGAACGTGAAAACAAGGTGCTCGACGCCAAGCACGAAGTCAGCCGCCGTCAGGCCGACCTCGACAAGGCTATGAAAAAAGGCGACCCGGACAAGATCAACAAACGTAAGGAGAAGCTGGCCGACTCGCGCAAAGAGCTGCAAGACGCGGTGGAAGAACTTGATCAGTAAAACCGGTCAATGATCGCGGAACTGTTTATGGCAGGCGCTGCAGGCATCTTCAACTTTTTGCACCGCAGGTTGCAGGCTGCTGGCCTTGTAGGGCTGCACTTGGCTGGCGATCACCAATTCACCGGTGGCCGCCTCAAGATCGCGGGCCAATTGTTGGAACTGCGCCTGTTTTTGCCACACATCATCTTTGGCACTGGTGTGGTCTTCTTCGCGCACGCTCGGGAAATGCTTCCACGGCTCATGGGACAACGCATCCAGTTTGACCGCACCCTCGGCGAACTTGGCGCCGTCAAATGGGATACGCCCGCGCAGCATCCCGCCCAGGTCTTCACCAGTCTTGAGCATCTGCTTGAAGATCGCCTTGCGCTGGCCCAGGGGGGAATTGGGATCAACACCGCCACAGGCAGACACTACCAGGCAGGCCAGCAATACAACGGTCAATTTTTTTAACATCATCATGGCTTCAAGGTCACGGGAAACGGCGGCCAGTATCCTCGCACCGCCCGCAAAGACCAATAGCCCTATTAATAATAAGGGTTGCCCGAATGCAGTGAAGCACGGGCAATCGTTTCAGGAATTGCTTGCATGAATGTCACCTTCAAACCCTGGGGCCGGCGCCTGGCGTGGGCTCTGCCAATGTTCGCGCTACTGGCCGGCTGCGATGCCGGTAAAGACGCCGGCAAAGAAGCTGCCCAGGAACCCACCAAACCTCACGCCGTTGCCACCTACGTGAGCGCACCGTGGGAAGCCTTGCCGAGCGTTTCCGACAGCGACTTGCTCGCCGGCTTCGAATCCTGGCGCAGCGCCTGCCAGCGCCTCAAGGCCGACCCGATCTGGGGCCCGACCTGCGCGGCAGCGACCAGCGTTCCGGGCGATGCCGTGGCGGTTCGTGGCTTTCTCAAGGAACACCTGGATGTCTTCGGCCTGCGTTCGGCGGACAACACGCCAAACGGCTTGATCACAGGTTATTACGAGCCGGTCTACCCCGGCAGCCTGACCAAGACCGCCACCGCCCACGTGCCGGTATACGGCGTGCCGGACGACCTGATCATCGTCAACCTCGACAGCATCTACCCGGAACTCAAGGGCAAGCGCCTGCGCGGGCGCCTGGAAGGTCGTGTGCTCAAGCCGTATGACGACGCCAGCACCCTCAACAGCCAAGGCTCCACCGCCAAGCCGATCGCCTGGCTGACCGACCCGATGGACCTGCAATTTCTGCAGATCCAGGGCTCGGGGCGTATTCAACTGGCCGGTGGGCGCCAACTGCGTGTGGGTTACGGCGACCAGAACGGCTACCCGTACCGCCCCATAGGCCGTTGGCTGGTGGAACAAGGCGAACTGAAAAAAGAAGACGTGACCATGGCCGCCATCAGCGCCTGGGCCAAGGCCCACCCGCAGCGCATTCCAGAACTGTTGGCGAGCAACCCCAGCTACGTATTCTTCAGCGCCCGCCCCGACAGTAACGAAGGCCCGCGCGGTTCGCTGAACGTGCCATTGACCGCCGGCTACAGCGTGGCGGTGGATCGCAAGGTGATTCCGCTGGGCAGCCTGTTGTGGTTGTCGACCACCAAGCCGGACGGCACGCCACTGGCACGCCCGGTCGCCGCGCAGGACACCGGCGGCGCAATCACCGGCGAAGTGCGCGCAGATCTGTTCTGGGGCACAGGCAATGCCGCAGGCGAGTTGGCGGGAAACATGAAACAGCAAGGGCAGATCTGGATGCTGTGGCCCAAAGGCGCGGCGTTGCCACAGGTGCCGGATGCGCCTGCCGGCACCTGACAACCTCTGATAGTCAATGTGGGTGGGGGCTTGCCCTGATCCCAGCCAGTTATCGCAAATCCCCTGTGGGAGCGGGCTTGCCCGCGAAGGCGGTGTGTCAGTCAGTGCATCTGTTACGGCACGACCGCTTTCGCAGGCAAGCCAGCTCCCACATTTAATTGATCAACAGCAGGGCTTGCTCCCTCCCGCATAGCGACGGCGTCATCCCTCAGATCGAGACGAAGAAGAAACTCGCAATCAACGCCATACCCACGGCCCACACCAGCGAACGCAAGATCGCCCAGTCCGCCAGGTAGCAAATGATGTACAGCAGGCGGCTGGTGATAAACAGCACTGCCAGCACGTTGATCGTCACCAGTTCGGCGTTGCCGGCCAGGTGCGCAATGATGACTGCGGCGGCAAACGCCGGGGTCACTTCGAAACTGTTGAGTTGCGCGCTATGAGCACGCTTGGCGACGCCTTCCAGGCTCTCGAGGAAGGCACGCGGGTCGTGGTTATCCCGTGGCCCGAACTTGCCTGTACTGAACTTGGCCACACCGGTGCAGATGTACGGCAGAAAGATTGCGATCAATACACACCATAAAGCGACTGTCATCACCGATTCCTTTTAGTTTTATCCGACGGTTAGAGTTTCATCACCAACATGCCAATCAACACCAACCCACAGGCTATGAGCCGTGGACGGCCAAAAGGTTCTTTCAAGTAACGCATACCGAACAGCACCACCAGAATCACACTGACTTCGCGCAGCGCGGCGGCTTCGGCAATCGAGCCCAACTGCATGGCCCAAAGTACCAAAGCGTAGCTCAACAACACGCATAACCCCACGCTCAACCCCAACCGCCACTGGGTGCGCCAGAACAGGCTGAAGGCTGCACGCTTGCGCACCAGCGCCAGTAGCGGATACGGCCAGGCGCTGATCAGCGTCAACCACACCAGGTAATCCAGCGGGTGCGACCAGCGCCGCAACGCCTGCCCGTCCAAAAAGGTGTAACAGCCAATGCACAGGCCGATCAGCAACACCACGGGTAGCATCGACCAGGGCAACCGGTCACCGCCGCCGCCCTGCCACAACAGGCACACCATACCGAACGGGATCAGCAGAATCCCCAGGATTTGCTGGTTACTCAGCACTTCGCCGGCAAACACCAGGGTCAGCACCAGCACCACCAGCGGCGACAAACCGCGCATCAACGGATATACCAGGCCCAAGTCACCCACCCGATAGGCCTGGATCAACAAATAGCGATAGAGCAATTCAAACAGCGCCGAGGCAACGAGCCACGGCCAGAGTTCCAGCGGCGGCAAAGACACGAACCCCACCGCCAATACCACGAACAGCAGCGCCACACTGTCCATGCAAGCGATGACTAAAAGGCGCTCGCCACTGAACTTGATCAAGGTGTTCCACGTCGCATGCAACAGCGCCGCTACCAGCACCAGGGCTGTCGCTACCACCAGAACCTCCTTAATTGATACGTCATGTAACAGCACCTGTTTATACTAAACCCCGATTCGACGCACCCCGTGCGCCTATATTTCCCTGCTCCAAGGACCCCGGATGCTTGAACTTGTCGCCGCTTTCATCTGCCTCACCACCCTGCTCACTTATGTGAACTTCCGTTTTATCGGCCTGCCGCCCACCATCGGCGTGATGGTCACCGCACTGCTGTTCTCGCTGATCCTGCAAGGCCTGAGCGTGCTCGGCTACCCAGGCTTAGAGGAACGCGTCCAACAGCTGATCGGCCAGATCGACTTCGGCGATTTGCTGATGAACTGGATGCTGTCGTTCCTGCTGTTCGCCGGCGCCTTGCACGTCAACTTGAACGACTTGCGCAGCTACCGCTGGCCCATCGGCCTGCTGGCAACCTTTGGCGTGTTGATCGCCACCGTGGTGATCGGCAGTCTGGCGTACTACATCTTCGCCCTGTTTGGCTGGCACGTGAGCTTCCTTTACTGCTTGCTGTTCGGCGCGCTGATTTCCCCCACCGACCCCATTGCGGTGCTCGGCGTGCTGCGGACCGCCAATGCCTCCAAACCGCTGAAAACCACCATCGTCGGCGAGTCGCTGTTCAATGACGGCACCGCCGTGGTGGTGTTTACCGTGCTGCTGGGCATCGCGCAGTTGGGTGAAACACCCACCGTGGGCGCCACGGCCATGCTGTTTGCCCACGAAGCCATTGGCGGCGTGCTGTTTGGCGGGCTGATCGGCTACCTCGTGTACCTGATGATCAAGAGCATCGAACAGCACCAGATCGAAGTCATGCTGACCCTCGCCCTGGTGATCGGCGGCTCGGCCATGGCTTCGGAGCTGCATGTGTCCGCACCGATTGCCATGGTGGTCGCGGGGCTGATCATCGGTAACCTGGGACGCAAGCTGGCGATGAACGACATGACGCGTCGCTACCTGGACGGTTTCTGGGAATTGCTCGATGACATGCTCAACGCGCTGCTGTTTGCACTGATCGGCATGGAGCTGCTGCTATTGCCATTCAACTGGCTGCACGTGTTCGCGGCCAGCCTGCTGGCGGTGGCGATCCTGCTCTCGCGCCTGCTGACCGTGGCCCCGGCGATCCTGTTGCTGCGCCGTTGGCGCTCGGTACCACGCGGCACTATCCGCATCCTCACCTGGGGCGGCCTGCGCGGCGGCGTCTCGGTGGCATTGGCCCTGGCCCTGCCCCTGGGCCCTGAACGTGACTTGTTGCTGAGCATCACCTATATCGTGGTGCTGTCTTCGATCCTGTTGCAGGGGTTGACGATCGGTCGCGTTGTCAGCCGCGTTACTGGGCCGCAGTAACCGCGCCGCGCAACACTTCAAGTAGGTGCCGCATCGCCAGTGGACGGCGCGGTGTCGAGCCGTACATGACTACCAGCTCGCGCGCATAGCACTGCGGGTTGCCGGCCGGTAACACACTGATGCCGTTGGAGGGCATGCCCGCCCACTGCGGCACCAGCGAAACCCCCATCCCTTGGGCGACCAGCATCAGGATAGTTTCCAGCGCATCCAGCTCACATAGCACCTCTGGGTCGAAGGACTGTTCATCCAGAAAGCGCTGGGCAATCTGACCGCCCCAGGAGCGTGCGTCATAGCGGATGAATGGGCGTTCACGTAACAAGGCAGCCAGCGCCTGCGCACCCCACTGGGCGGGCGCAACCAGAATCAAGGGTTCGGCACGCAGCAAGGCCATCGACAAGGCTTTGGGCGGTTGAAACGGCGGCCGTACCAGTATCGCCGCATCCAACTCCTGGTTGAGTAACTTCTCATAAAGGCTTCTGGAGTCGCCGGGTGTGATCTTCAGCCTCAGCTTGGGTGCTGACATTGTCAGACGCTCGATCACCCCCGGCAAGACGCCGGTCAGCGCCGTGGAAATGGCCCCGATTTTAATTTCCCCCGATAACTCGTCCTGGCTCAGATGCTCCTGCAGCTGGCGCGCCTGTTCAATAACTGCCTGGATTCTGGGCAAGAGCAGCAAGCATTGATCCGAAGGCCAAGCGGCATGTGCCGTGCGCGTGAGCAGCGTACAACCCAGCGTGCGCTCAAGCGCCTTGACCCGCAGGCTGATCGCCGCAGCACTACGATTTTCACGGCGCGCAGCGGCGGCTATCGACCCGGTTTCAATGACAGCGACCAGGCTCCTCAGGAATCGAACATCCATAAGTTTTCCTTTCGCTCAGACCAAGGCAAACCCGTTTTACCTTGGCGGCATCGCCTGTTTAACCTGACAGTTCCCCATCTGGAGAACCAGCCATGAACAGACCCTTTCACGCTGCATACCATGTTTATGACTTAGACGAGGCGCGCATTTTTTATCGAGATGTTTTGGGTTGCACCGAGGGCCGGTGCAGCGAGACCTGGATCGACTTCGACTTTTTCGGCAATCAACTTTCACTGCACCTCGGTACGCCCTTCCCAACCACACGCACCGGCCTGGTCGGTGAGCACCAGGTACTGATGCCACACCTGGGCGTGGTGCTGCCACTTGATGAGTGGCTGACGCTTGCCGAGCGCCTCACCCGCCTGGGCACGCGCTTCGAGATTCCACCCGTGACCCGCTTTGCTGGCGAACCGGGCGAGCAGCGCACGATGTTTTTTCTCGACCCCAGCGGCAACCCCATCGAAGTGAAAGGGTTCAAGCACTTCGAAGGGTTGTTCGCCCCGTAAATCCCTGACACTCACAACAATAAGGGACACCCCCATGACCACTAGAAAACCCACCAGTCTTATCACTCGCATCATGATCGGCCTGGCTGCCGGGATAATCGTCGGCCTCCTGCTCAATCAATTCCCCGAGCAAAAAACCTGGTTCATCGACAATCTGCTGCAACCGGCTGGCGACCTGTTTATCAAGCTGATGAAGATGATCGTCGTTCCCCTGGTATTTGCCTGCATGACCGTCGGCATCGCCGGCATGGGCAACCCGTCTGCCCTGGGTCGCGTCGGCCTGAAGACCTTCGTGTACTTCTTCACCATCACCAGCATTGCCATCGTCTTCGGGCTGTTGGTTGGCAATGTGGTGCAGCCCGGCTCGGGCGCCGAATTCGGCAGCACGCTGCAGGCACCGGCGACGGGACTGGCCTCCAGTGGCACCCCACAGAACCTGGGCCAGGTACTGCTGGCGATCGTGCCGGATAACATCGTCCTGGCCATGTCACAGGGCAAACTGCTGTCGGTGCTGTTCTTCGCGATCCTGTTCGGTTGTGCCTTATCGTTGTTGCCCGAGGAGCGCAAAGCGCCCTTGATCAGTGTGATGCAAGGCGTCTCCGACACCATGTTCAAAGTCACCCACTTGGTCATGCATTACTCGCCGATAGGTATTTTCGGCCTGATCGCGGTCACCGTCGCCAGCTTTGGCCTCAGTGCGTTGTTGCCGCTGGCCAAACTGATCGGCACGACCTATGTCGCGGTGCTCTTATTTGCCCTGTGTGTATTGGGTGCAGTGGCACGCTTGGCCGGCGTCGGCTTTTTTCACCTGGTGCGGGAAATACGCAGTGAACTGCTGCTGGCCTTCAGCAGTGCCGCCTCGGCGACGGTCATGCCTCAACTGATCGAGAAGATGGAGCGCTATGGCGCGCCACGGCCCATTACCAGCATGGTGATCCCACTGGGGTACTCGTTCAATCTGGATGGTGCATCGCTGTTTGCCGCACTCGGCACGCTGTTCATCGCCCAAGCGTATGGCATCGACTTGAGCCTGGCGGATCAAGGCATGCTGGTCTTGATCATGGTGCTGACATCAAAGGGCGCGGCGGGCGTGCCAGGCTTCATGTTTATCATCCTGACCGCGACGTTGACCGCGGCCGGGCTTCCCGTGGAGGGTGTGGCAATCATCGCGGGCATCTATCGTCTGATGGATATGCCCGTCACAGCCCTAAATGTACTGGGCAACGCATTGGCCCCGCTGGTAATTGCTCGCTGGGAAGGTCAGCTCAAGGCACCCGACAGCACGCTGGCCTGCGAACCTCCCAGCGTGCCCTTCAAGGCCTGACGCGTCAGCCAGGGTACTGTCAGACTTTGCCCTTATCCTGACGGGGCTTCGCCTGTGTGTGTGATTGAGCAACAGCAGGCATGGACGCCTCGCTGCGAACCTGCGCATGGCTGATCAACGCAAAGATGAAGCTACCCCCGATGATGTTGCCGGCCAGGGTCGGCCCGGCGAAGACCAGCCAGAAATCCTTCCACGGCAACTCGCCGGCAAACACCAGGTAGGACACTTCCGCTGAACCGACGACGATATGGGTGAAGTCGCCCAGTGCCATGAAGTAGGTGATCAGGATGATAATCCACAGCTTGGCACTCTCCATCGACGGAATCATCCAGACCATGGTGGCGATCATCCAACCGGAGACGATGCCCTTGGCGAACATCTGCGCGGGGTCGTTCTCCATGACCTTGCGCCCGATCTCGAGGAAGGCCAGGTCGGTCTTGGTATCGAAGATCGGTAGGTGCAGCATCACGTAGGCCACCAGCAAGGTGCCGCACAGGTTGCCCACCAGCACCACCGTCCACAGCCGTAACAAGCGCCCGGCGTTGGCCAGAGTCGGTTTGCTCATCACCGGCAGCACGGCGGTCAGGGTGTTTTCGGTAAACAACTGCTGACGAGCAAGAATCACCGCGAGAAAGCCTGCGCAATAGCCAAAGCTGGCAATGACCTTGAATTCATCACCGTCCGGCAGGCGTGAATTGAGCAGGCCCATGCCCATTAGCGACAAGCCCATGGTCAGGCCAGCGGCCAGCGCCGACCACCACAACGCTGCCACACTGCGCTCTAGCTCCTGATCGCCCTGGGTGCGGATAATTTCGTGTAATACAGCCGCGCGAGGCGGCTGGTTCTCGTCAACGTTTTGCTGCTCTTCCTGCGACAGGTTGGGGGTCTTGCCGTCTGCTTGAGTGGCCATGATGTACCTGAGTCCAAGGGGTGCCTGTAGCTACGACACGCCGCGACGATGGCTGTTCAGTGGCACCGCAACTAAACCGGAATACGCCAGGCCTTGGCCTGCTCCACGGTGGTAGAGCTGAAGGGTTTACTCCAGGGTTTATTGCGCGCTCGGTAATGTTTGACGATGCCATCAAGCACACGGTTGAACTCCGCTGGCGTCGTCGCCTCGCCCAAATCCCGCACCGCACGTTGCAATAACTCAACGTTGGCAGCCGGTTGGCCAGGACGGTATAGCGAGGGGTAAATGACTTCGCGGATAAAATTCTCTGCCTTCACGCCGATATCGCGTTTTTGCATTTCCGCGACGGCGCTGGTCAACACTTTGGACAGGCCTGAGCCATTGTTCGACGCCTGCTTGGTGCCCACCTGCAGCAGTTGCTGGAAATTACGCTGGCCTGGCGCATTCAGGCGCTTGCCCAGCCACTCGATATCCTCGGGTCTACGGGCGAGCGCATCCAGATTGCGCAGCGCCGAGGCTAATTTCGGCGTGATCACCAGCGACGTGCTGGTTTGATTCGCCTCGGCAATCGCAGTGTCCAACGCCTGTAACGCTTGCTGCGCGTCTTTGCGAAAGCGCAACGCCTCGGCGCCGGCCGCATCGTTTTGCAGGTCAACTTGCACGCTGGCGAGCATTTGATCATCCATCGCCATTACGGCATCGTTCAGCGAGGGGAACTCATGACGCTCACGCTCCAGCTCACGCTGTTGCAGATGCCCTGACACCGTCTGGCGAGCCTGGGCCTGCAAATGCTGTTTCTGCTCGGGGGTCATGGTGAAGTTGACGGTACCACCGAGCAGGCCGCGAAAGTCGCCTTTGTCCGAGTTCAGCGGCAACGTGACCGTTTGTTCAGAGAACGCCTGGAGCCGGTCATTCTGGTAGCTTTCAGCGGCGGTGTGTGGCGTGCCGGTGAACGTGTCGGCCAGAAAGCTGAAAAAACCACCGCTCCCGGGCGGCGCTGATGCCTTGTCAGACTCGAACTTGACGATCAGCGCTTCGTCCTTGCCCAGGGGGCTTTCCGGGAACGAGCGCTCGATGACACCTGGCGCAGGGGTATTGAGCAGCAACCCGCCGTCCTGAAACGCCGTGACCTGCGACGCCGCCTGGAACCCGTGACCCTGCTCGGCGGGGCTCTTGAACAGCCCAGGCAGGGCGCCCGAAATAAGCGCGGCGCGGCCGATATCCATATCCGGTGTCAGGTTGGCATTGAACACCACCAACTGCGGGCGGCCATCGAACATGCCCGTGCCGGTGATGTTCAGTTGCTTGATCGCCGGAATATGCCGGCTCAACACTTCCAAGTCGCGAAAAGTCGCCCCACCACCAGCGCTGAGCCGTTCGGCAATTGCTGTAACTTCCGGGGGGCGGTTGGCTGGGGGCATACCGGCGATATGGGCGAGAATCGATTGACGCGATTCGTTGCGGATCAAGTCCTCCAGCGGCTGCCCCTCGGTTTGCAGGCGCGGCAGCAACGTCAGCAGCAGTTGAGAGATATTTCCAACCGGCCCGGGCAGACTTCTGACGAGCTTGCCGAGCTCGGAACTGGCTTCCTGCAACCAAGCCGTGACAGGGTCTTTGCTGTTGAGCAAGCGGGGCAGGTCTAGGTTATTCGACAGTTGCGTAAAGGCCTTGGCATCCATGCCGCTGGCGAGCAGTGCTGCGCAAATCGCACCGGCAGATGAGCCGGAAACCACTTTTACGCCTTTGAGTTTGTCGGCCTCTTCAAGCGCTTGCACCATGCCTGGAAAGGCGATGCCCTTGGCGCCACCACCACTGAGCACCAGGTGAGCGGGCGGCGGCGGTGACACCACCACCTCCACACGCCCATCGCTGTGACGATAAATACTCAGGTTGCGCTCGCCCACACCTTTGACCAAGGGCACCTTGGCGCCCTGGTCGCTGATTTGCGGCGATGGGGGGTGATTCTCTACAACAGAACTGGAGACTTTCATACACAAGGCTCCCTCTACAGGATGTAGGCCTGAGTGATGAGAGAGCCTCAGATAGATCCACGCGGAATGATTTGGTAAAGCAAATCAGGCCGCAGGGTTGTTACTCGGGAAGACTGTCGTCCTTGAACTGGTCCTTCACGTACTTGATTTCGGTACGGCCGTGGGGCGCCGGCAAACCGTCTTCGCCCAGGTTGACGAAGACCATTTTTTCCACGGTCAGGATGCTTTTGCGCGTGATCTTGTTGCGCACTTCACAGGTCAGGGTGATGGAGGTGCGGCCGAACTCGGTGGCAGTGATGCCCAGTTCGATGATGTCGCCCTGGCGTGAAGCGCTGACAAAGTTGATTTCCGAGATGTACTTGGTGACCACGCGCTGGTTGCCGAGCTGGACAATCGCGTAGATGGCCGCTTCTTCGTCGATCCAGCGCAGCAAGCTACCGCCGAACAGAGTGCCGTTGGGGTTGAGGTCTTCGGGTTTTACCCATTTGCGGGTGTGGAAGTTCATGGTCACTCCAAAGCGTCTTGCGAAATGATGGGCAACATCATGGCAGAGCCCAGGCCCAAGCTCTATGAGCCATTGCCTATCAACCCCATGCGCGATCTTCATTGCCACCGACAGAAAGGCTTGGGAAGTGCCACATACACGGCTATAATCGCCTCCGTTTCAAAACGGTCATCTTCGATTGATACCGTTCTCCCGCCACCTGTCCGAGGGGCGCTGCAGCAGGTTAAACCTGTCAGGCTCGGATGGGGCGTTGTCCGGCCTGGTTGCCTTGGCCTGATACTAAACGCACAACGGCGCCCATTCGCACACTACGAATGGAGGCTCTCTATGAGCGCTGTAATGACGCCTGCTGATTTCAATGACTACAAAGTCGCCGATATGTCCCTCGCTGCCTGGGGCCGTCGCGAAACCTTTATCGCCGAATCCGAAATGCCGGCCCTGATGGGCCTGCGTCGCAAGTACGCCGCTGAGCAGCCGCTCAAGGGCGCCAAGATTCTCGGCTGCATCCACATGACCATCCAGACTGCCGTGCTGATCGAAACCCTGGTTGCCCTGGGTGCCGAAGTGCGTTGGTCGTCGTGCAACATCTTCTCGACTCAGGACCAGGCCGCTGCCGCTATCGCTGCTGCCGGTATCCCCGTATTCGCCTGGAAAGGCGAGACTGAAGAAGAGTACGAGTGGTGCCTGGAGCAAACCATCCTCAAAGATGGCGCGCCTTGGGATGCCAACATGATCCTGGACGACGGCGGCGACCTCACCGAGTTGCTGCACAAGAAATACCCGCAGATCCTCGACCGCGTCCACGGCGTGACCGAAGAGACCACCACCGGCGTACACCGCCTGCTGGACATGCTGGCCAAGGGCGAGCTGAAAATCCCGGCCATCAACGTCAACGACTCGGTGACCAAGAGCAAGAACGACAACAAGTACGGCTGCCGTCACAGCCTGAACGATGCGATCAAGCGCGGCACCGACCACCTGCTGTCGGGCAAGCAAGCCCTGGTGATCGGCTACGGTGACGTGGGCAAGGGTTCGTCCCAGTCCCTGCGTCAGGAAGGCATGATCGTCAAGGTCTCCGAAGTTGACCCGATCTGCGCCATGCAAGCCTGCATGGACGGTTTCGAAGTGGTTTCGCCGTTCATCAACGGCCAGAACGACGGCACCTCCGCCTGCATCGACGCAGCCCTGCTGGGCAAGATCGACCTGATCGTCACCACCACCGGTAACGTGAATGTGTGCGATGCGAACATGCTCAAGGCCCTGAAGAAGCGCGCCGTTGTCTGCAACATCGGCCACTTCGACAATGAAATCGACACAGCTTTCATGCGTAAGAACTGGGCATGGGAAGAAGTGAAGCCGCAGGTACACAAGGTTCACCGTACCGGCGCTGGTGATTTCGACCCACAGAACGACGACTACCTGATCCTGCTGGCCGAAGGCCGCCTGGTGAACCTGGGCAACGCCACTGGTCACCCAAGCCGCATCATGGATGGCTCGTTCGCCAACCAGGTGCTGGCGCAGATCTTCCTGTTCGAACAGAAGTACGCCGACCTGTCGCCCGCCCAGAAAGCCGAGCGCCTGACCGTGGAAGTACTGCCCAAGAAACTCGACGAAGAAGTGGCCCTGGAAATGGTCCGCGGCTTCGGCGGCGTCGTGACTCAACTGACCAAGACCCAGGCCGACTACATCGGCGTGACGGTTGAAGGTCCGTTCAAGCCGCACGCTTACCGCTACTGATCGGCCTTGCTGGCGCCGGCTCTTCTGTGGGAGCCGGGCTTGCCCGCGATGCAGACGCCTCGGTGTTCTAGTAACACCGAGCTGATGCTATCGCAGGCAAGCCAGCTCCCACAGAAAGCCAGGCACCCGCATCGATTGCGTATGCCTTCCAGGCTTTCGAGTTTCCAAGGGTATTACCATGTCCCAAGACCGTCGCTACAGCTTCGAGTTCTTCCCGACCAAGACCGATGCTGGACATGAAAAACTGATGGCCACTGCCAAGCAGTTGGCCAGCTTCAACCCTGACTTCTTCTCCTGCACCTACGGCGCTGGCGGTTCGACCCGTGATCGCACGATCAACACCGTGTTGCAGCTGGAAAGTGAAGTCAAAGTTCCCGCCGCTCCGCATCTGTCCTGCGTGGGCGACAGCAAGGCCGACCTGCGTAGCCTGCTGACCCAATACAAAGCCGCCGGCATCAAGCGCATCGTTGCCCTGCGTGGCGACCTGCCATCGGGTATGGGCATGGCCAGCGGTGAGCTGCGCTACGCCAACGACCTGGTGAGCTTCATCCGCGAAGAAAGTGGCGATCACTTCCATGTCGAAGTAGCCGCTTACCCGGAGATGCACCCCCAGGCGCGCAATTTCGAAGACGATTTGCAGAATTTCGTGCGCAAGGCCAATGCCGGTGCCGACAGCGCAATCACCCAGTATTTCTTCAACGCCGACAGCTACTTCTACTTTGTCGAGCGAGTACGGGCGATGGGCGTGAACATCCCAATCGTGCCGGGCATCATGCCGATCACCAATTACAGCAAGTTGGCGCGCTTCTCCGACGCCTGCGGCGCCGAGATCCCACGCTGGGTGCGCAAGCAACTGGAAGCCTATGGCGATGACGTCAAAAGCATCCAGGCGTTCGGCGAGCAGGTTATCACCGAGATGTGTGAGCAATTGTTGCAAGGTGGTGCGCCAGGGTTGCATTTCTATACCCTGAACCAGGCTGAACCCAGCCTTGCCATCTGGAACAACCTCAAGCTGCCACGTTAACGCTTGACCGGTTGTACCAAGGCCCTCGTTCTGACGAGGGCCTTTGTCGTTTTACGTTACCCACGGAACCCCGCAGTCCATGAATACAGTGCCCCCGACGTCCCGCCCGCAACTGGTTTACCTGGTCTTCGGCGCCGACACCTACCATCAGGAAGCGGTATTCAGCATCGCCAGCGCACTGGCGTTCCTGCAGGACACACCGGATGCGAACATCGACATCCAGGTATTCAGCGACAACCCCGAGCCCTATCGCTTGCTGCCGGTGCGCGTGCGCCCACTGGACGAAGCCACCCGCAAACGCTGGAGCGAGCCCCACGGTTATCACTTTCGCACCAAGCACGTGGTGCTGCGCCAAGTCCTGCAAGAATCCCCCGTGGCGCTGCTGATCGACACTGACACCTTCTTCCATCATTCGCCCATGGCCCTGTTCGAACGCGTAGAGCCCGGCACCCTGCTGTGCAACGCCTTTTACACCAAGTACGGCGACAACCACGAAAGCATCCTCTACACCGCCCTGCGTCAGCGCCTGCTGGACATGGGCGTGGCCGACGATGACATGATGACCCTCAACTCCGGCGTCATGGGCCTGACCCAACAGGATGCGCACATCCTCGACCGCTCCATCGAGTTGATGGATGAACTGTTCCCCCATGCCCAAGGCGCCTACACCCTGGAAGAGTTCTGCCTGTCGATCGCCGCCTACCGTACCGTAAAGGTGCGCGAGTGCCCGGACCTGATCCACCATTACTGGAGCCGCAAACAGCTGTTCCGGGCCAAGGTCAAGGCGTGGATCGCCAAGCACGCGAGCGCCCCCACCAGTGCGCAGGCCCTGGCCGATACGCGTCAGGTCTCCTCGCACCTGCCGCGCCCGCCGCGTTTGCAACGCTTGATGTACAAGCTGATCACCCTGCTGCTGCCCAAGCACCAGCAACAATTCATCCGCGAAATCCTTTACGGCTGCTACGAACACGAAAACGAGTTCGACCAGGCCTGCGGTCCGGTCTGGTGGGACAAGGCCCGACAAAACCAGGAAGAACGCCAGAAGCGCCCGCTTGATGCACACCAGTTGGAACACTGGTTTGCCAACCCCCTGGTGCGCCTGATTCTGGGCGAGCGCCGCGCCGCGATCCACGAACACCTGCTGAACGCTCCCGCGAAGTAAGACCGCCCGCCAATGCGCGTGCCAGAGCTTCTCTTTCTTCGGGGAGCGTCGTAACCTCAGGCTATGCCCGTCCTCTTCAAGCTGTTGACCGCTGTGTTTTTTTCTTGCCTGAGCCTAGCCGCTCATGGCGAGAAACTGCGCATTGTCACCGAACCCTGGGCGCCCTATGTCTACGAAGACAACGGCACCATGGCCGGCCTGGATTATGAAACCACAGTGATCGTGTTCCAGCGCCTGGGGGTGGAGGTGCAATGGCAGTTCCTGCCCTGGAAGCGCTGCCTGGCGATGCTCGACCAGGGCCACGCCGACGGCGCGCTGGATATCTTTCACAGCCAGGAGCGCGACGCGTTGCTGCTCTATCCCAGCGAGCCGTTGTCGGAAGTCGAATTCGTTTTGTTCTATGCCAACGAACGCCCTCACCCCGCCGCCACGCTCGACGACCTGCGCGGCCTGACGGTTGGCGTTTCACCTGGTTACCTTTATGGCGACGCGTTCAGTGAGGCCAACACCTTCCAGCGCGAACCCGCCCCCAGCCATGAAGCCAACTTTGGCAAACTCATGCTGGGGCGCGTCGATATGGTGGTGACTGACCGGCGCGTGGGGCACCACGTGCTCAAGGCCCTGGGCCTGGAAGGTAAAGTCAGCCAGGCATCGGTGGTGGTCAGCCGCCAGCAGCAATTTCTTGCGGTACGCCGTGGCGCAGGCATGGACCTGCTGGTGCAACGCTTTGCCGCCGAGCTCAAGCGCTTCAAGCAAGAGCCCGCCTATGCCACATTGAGCGCCAAATATGGGCGGATGCACGAGCAAACAGCCCCCATACCAACCCCCGAACACGCCGTTGAGCAGCAGGAAAGCAGCGCGCGGTGATTGCTCTGTTATACTGCGGCCTTTCCGCCAGGCTTACGCCCGGCCGCTCGGGTCTTGAAAACGGCACCCAACCCAGCTACTGCGCAGCTTTGCAGCCCGCGCGAGCCGATGGAGTGCCCGCCAGACACAGCAGGACCGGACGGGGTTGCGCTCCCCTAAGCGCCATTCACGCCCGGCAAGATTATCCCTTTGGGCCAAGCCCTAACTAAAACAGGATTACTCATGTCCTTTGCTTCCCTCGGTCTCTCCGAGGCTTTAGTCCGCGCCATCGAGGCAGCGGGCTATACCGAGCCTACTCCGGTGCAACAGCGGGCCATTCCCGCCGTGTTGCAAGGTCGCGACCTGATGGTTGCGGCTCAGACAGGTACTGGTAAAACCGGCGGTTTCGCCCTCCCGATCCTGGAGCGGTTGTTTCCCAACGGTCACCCGGACAAATCCCAACGTCACGGCCCGCGCCAACCGCGCGTACTGGTCCTGACCCCAACCCGCGAACTCGCAGCCCAAGTGCACGACAGCTTCAAGCTGTATGCCCGCGACTTGAAGTTCGTCAGCGCCTGCATCTTCGGCGGCGTCGGCATGAACCCACAGGTTCAGGCCATGTCCCGTGGTGTCGACGTGCTGGTAGCCTGCCCGGGTCGCTTGCTCGACCTGTGCGGCCAAGGCAGCGTCGATTTGTCCCACGTGGAAATCCTCGTGCTGGACGAAGCCGACCGCATGCTCGACATGGGCTTTGTCCATGACGTGAAAAAAGTCCTCGCCCGCCTACCGGCCAAACGGCAGAACCTGCTGTTCTCGGCAACGTTCTCCCAGGACATCACCGCCCTGGCCGGCAAGCTGCTGCATAACCCGGAACGCATCGAAGTCACGCCGCCGAACACCACGGTCGAGCGTATCGAGCAACGCGTGTTCCGCCTGGCCGCCAGCCACAAGCGCTCGCTGCTGGCGCACCTGATCACCCACGGCGCGTGGGAACAGGTGCTGGTGTTCACCCGTACCAAGCATGGCGCCAACCGCCTGGCAGAGTACCTGGACAAGCACGGCCTCACCGCCGTCGCCATCCACGGCAACAAGAGCCAGAACGCACGCACCAAAGCCCTGGCCGACTTCAAGGCCGGCAGCGTGCGTATCCTGGTGGCCACCGATATCGCCGCACGCGGCCTGGATATCGACCAGTTGCCACACGTGGTCAACTTCGAGCTGCCAAACGTCGATGAAGACTATGTGCACCGTATCGGCCGTACCGGCCGTGCCGGTCGTTCGGGCGAGGCCATTTCGTTGGTCGCGCCGGATGAAGAAAAGCTGCTGAAAAGCATCGAACGCATGACCAAGCAGAAAATCGCCGATGGCGACCTGATGGGCTTTGATGCCAGCGCCGTGGAGGCCGAGAAGCCAGAAGCGCGCGAGCGTCCAGACGTGCGCAACCCTCGCAACCCACGTGGTCCGAAGGGCGATGGCCCGAACGGCGGCGGTGGTGGCGGTGGTCGTCGCGACAAAGGCAAGGACAAGGGCAAGGAAAAAACCGCGAGCAGCAGCCGTGGCGAACGCCCGGCCCGTGAGCAGAAGCCCCGTGAAGGCACCCCGGCCCGCGAACAGCGCCAGCCGAGCCAGCCACCACGCGCCGCGGCCGACCGCGCCCCGGACGAGTTCCTTGACGACGATATCGATAACTTCGGTAACCGCGTCGACTACGTGCCCCAGGCCAAACCGGCCCAGGGCCGTGGCCGTCGTCCAGGGGCTCCTGCCCAGGGCGCAGGCGCTCCACGTAGCGGCCAGCCACAGGGCGGTCGCCAGAACGCCCCGCGCAACAGCAGCGGCGGCACCACTGGCACCCCGCCTGCCAAGCGCAGCGGCCCGCGTAATGGCGCACCGCGTGACGGCCAGGCCCGTCGCGAAGATTCACGCAGCAACAACCGCCGCCCTGCCCGTGACGATCAGCCTCGCTCGTCCGAGCCTGCAGTACAAAACCCACGGGGTGGCCCGGCGCCGAAGATCATCCACAAGGAGTCGAAAGCGGATCGCTTCCCGACACCTGAGCAGTTGGATCAACTGCCAGGCCGCCCTCGTGGTGAGAAACCAGCGCTGCTGACTCGCAACCGCGAAGCATAAAAAAAACCCGTATCGTGAGATACGGGTTTTTTTTGCCTGTAGGAGCTAGCTCGCGAAGGTCGTCAACGATAACGCGGGCATCCTGGTTTAACGCGGTGTCCTTGCGGCCTTCGCGAGCAAGCTCGCTCCTACATACGAAGCATTACTTCGCTTTCACACCTTCAAACGTGATGTACAACTGCACGTTGTCAGACTGTGGACCTACGTCCATGCCGTCCTTGTTGAATTCCTTGCGGCTGATGTTGGTGGTGCCTTCGAAGCCGGCACGGTAGCCGCCCCATGGATCCTTGCCTTCGCCCAGGAACGTGGCTTTGACCAGGATCGGCTTGGTCACGCCGTGGAAGGTCAGGTCCCCGGTCACATCAGCAGTCAGCTTGCCATCAGCATTTTTGCCAGTTGGCTTGACGCTGGTGGAAACGAACTTGGCATCAGGGAATTTGCCCGACTCCAGGAAGTCCTTGCTGTTGACGTGCTTGTCGCGCTCGGCGTGGTTGGAGAACACGCTGGCAGTACGCACGTTGACTTCAATCTTGGCGTCTTCGGGCTTGGCGGCGTCAAAGCTGAACTTGCCATCCAGGTCCTTGAAGGTACCGGTGATGTAGCTGTAGCCCAGGTGGCTGATTTTGAAGTCGACGAAGGCGTGCTGGCCTTCCTTGTCGATTACGTAGTCAGCGGCCATCGCCGAACCTGCGGACAGCAGGGCAGAACCGATTGCCAGCGCAGCGAGTGTTTTTTTCAACATGCTTTCTATTCCTTGTGAGTCGAGGTTGAACATCAGGCTTTGCGTCCCAGCATTCGCGCAAGGGTCGCATCACGATCGATAAAATGGTGTTTCAGTGCCGCCACGCCGTGCAAGCCGGCGAAGACCACCAACACCCAGGCCAGGTACAGGTGCACCCAACCCGCGGTATCTGCCTGGTCCGGTAGACCGGAAACCACGGCAGGAATTTCAAACAGGCCAAACACCGGGATACCGACACCGTCTGCGGTGGAAATCAGGTAACCGGCAATCATCACGGCAAACAGCCCGACATAAAGGAACGCGTGCCCAAACGCGGCGCCGATCCGCGTCATGCGGCTATAGGTGGCCAGCGGTGGGGGCGGCGGGCTGACCAGGCGCCAGACGATCCGCACCAGCATAATGGCGAACAGCGTGATGCCAATGCTCTTGTGCAAGTCGGGCGCATCTTTGCGCCAGGCGCTGTAGTAATCGAGACCGACCATCCACAAGCCCAGGGCAAATAAACCGAACACCACCAGGGCTACGCCCCAGTGCAGAACCATGCTGACCCAACCATAGCGGGCCGGCGAATTACGTAGCTGCATGTACTTAATCCCGTAAGAACTGTGCCCAAGACTAGCGCTTTACCTATCGAATTAAAGCGGAAAATTTTGCTTTGAAATATCGAGAAATACGATAAAGAGGCTAGGCATCATAAATTAACAAGGGATTAAGACTATCCCTGGGAAACGTGACAGACCGTCCTGCATTTACTGCGAATTTCCCCACAATGGCTTGTGACCCGAGCCACCATTGCATAGGCTTGCGCGATTGTTTCGCCTGTGCCCGCCGCAGGACCGCTTCGAGGAGATCACCGATGGGCTTGAACAACCAGTGGATGCAACGCGACCTCGCGGTGCTGTGGCATCCCTGCACCCAGATGAAAGACCACCAGCAACTGCCGCTGGTGCCCATCAAGCGCGGTGAAGGCGTATGGCTGGAAGACTTCGAAGGCAAGCGCTACCTCGATGCCGTCAGTTCCTGGTGGGTCAACGTATTCGGCCACGCCAACCCACGGATCAACCAGCGTATCAAGGATCAGGTCGATCAGCTGGAGCACGTGATCCTCGCCGGTTTCAGCCATCAACCGGTGATCGAGCTGTCCGAACGCCTGGTCGCGATGACGCCCGAAGGGCTGACCCGCTGCTTCTACGCCGATAACGGTTCGTCCTGCATCGAAGTGGCGCTGAAGATGAGCTTCCACTACTGGCTCAACCGCGGCCAGCCGAACAAAAAGCGCTTCGTCACCCTCACCAACAGCTACCACGGCGAAACTATCGCCGCGATGTCGGTGGGCGACGTGCCGTTGTTTACCGAGACCTACAAGGCGCTGCTGCTCGACACGATCAAAGTGCCGAGCCCGGACTGCTACCTGCGCCCCGAAGGCATGAGCTGGGAAGAACACTCGCGCACCATGTTCCTGGCGATGGAACAGACCCTGGCCGACCATCACGACACCGTTGCCGCCGTCATTGTCGAACCGCTGATCCAGGGCGCCGGTGGCATGCGCATGTACCACCCGGTGTACCTCAAGCTGCTGCGCGAAGCCTGCGACCGCTACGGCGTGCACCTGATCCACGACGAAATCGCCGTGGGCTTCGGCCGCACCGGCAGTATGTTTGCCTGTGAACAAGCCGGCATACGCCCGGACTTCCTGTGCTTGTCCAAGGCCCTTACCGGCGGTTACCTGCCGCTGGCCGCGGTGGTTACCACGGAAGACGTCTACAGCGCGTTCTACGATGACTACCCCACACTGCGCGCCTTCCTGCACTCCCACAGCTACACCGGCAACCCGCTGGCCTGTGCGGCGGCGTTGGCAACGCTGGATATCTTTGAAGAAGACAACGTCATCGAGAACAACAAGGCCCTGGCCCAGCGTATGGCCACCGCCACCGCGCACCTGGTGGACCATCCTCACGTGTCGGAAGTGCGCCAGACCGGCATGGTGCTGGCCATCGAGATGGTGCAGGACAAAGCCACCAAGGCCGCCTACCCGTGGCAGGAGCGCCGTGGCCTGAAGGTCTTCGAGCACGCGCTGGAGCGCGGTGCGCTGCTGCGGCCGTTGGGCAGCGTGGTGTATTTCCTGCCGCCTTATGTAATTACCCCCGAGCAGATCGACTTTCTGGCCGAGGTGGCCAGCGAGGGGATCGATATCGCCACCAACAGCAAGGTCAGTGTGGCGGTGCCGAAAGATTTCCATCCAGGCTTCCGTGATCCGGGTTGATTGCCTAAATCCTTGTAGGAGCGAGCTTGCTCGCGAAGGCATTCCAGGCGCGCCGCTGCGCCTACATAAACTTCAGAGAACAGAAATGAGACTGTCCCGCTTTTTCACCGACACCCCGCTGAGCCTCGGCGATCACGAACTGCCCGAAGCCCAGGCGCATTACATCAGCCGTGTGTTGCGCATGGGTGAAGGCGATGCCGTGCAACTGTTCGACGGCTCTGGCCAGGAGTTTAGTGGCACCTTGCTGGAAGTCGGTAAAAAACGCGTCACCGTGCAACTCACCGATAGCTTTGCCGGCCAAGCCGAATCGCCCCTGCATATTCACCTCGGCCAGGGCCTGTCCCGGGGCGAGCGCATGGACTGGGCGATCCAGAAGGCCACTGAATTGGGCGTCAACGCGATCACACCGATCTTCAGCGACCGCTGCGAGGTACGCCTCAAGGACGAACGCGCCGACAAGCGCTTGCTGCACTGGCGCCAGGTGGCAATCAGCGCGTGCGAGCAATGTGGGCGCTCAACGGTGCCGGTGATTCACCCTCCGCTCTTGCTGGCAGACTGGCTCAAGCAAACCGAGGCGGACTTGAAGCTGGTGCTGCACCCGGTGGCAGAGCCGATGATCAGCCACGCCAAGCCATCGAGCCTGGCGTTCTTGATCGGTCCCGAAGGGGGGCTCACCGATAATGAAGTCGCGACCGCCCAAGACGCCGGCTACCACGCCGCTCGCCTCGGCCCGCGGGTGTTGCGTACCGAGACCGCCCCCGTCGTCGCACTCTCCGTCGCCCAACAACTCTGGGGCGACTTCTAACCTCACCCTGTAAACCCAATCAACTGTGGGAGCTGGCTTGCCTGCGATAGCGGTGTTTCAGGCAGTTAATTTACAACTGACAGACCGCTATCGCAGGCAAGCCAGCTCCTACAGTTTTATCGGGTTACCCAAGGCTTACTCCACTGGGTCACTCACCGGCTTGGCGATGATCGCTTTCAACTCGCTGGTCATCGGGAACTCCAGGTTCAAGCCCTTGGGCGGAATCGGCTGCTCGAACCAGCGCTGGTAAATCCCGTTGATCTCTCCCGAGCGGTACAGCTCGCCCAGGGTTTCGTTGACCACCGCGAGAAACTGCGGGTCATCCTTGCGCACCATGCAGCTGTAGATCTCCCGCGACTGCTCCTCGCCGACCACCACCCAGTGATGCGGGTCCTTGGCCTTGGCACGCTCGCCGTAGAGCAACGCGTCGTCCATATAGAACGCTACGGCCCGGCCAGTCTCGAGCATCTTGAACGCTTCGCCATGGTCCTTGGCGCTGATCACGAACATATTGGCTTTGTGTTCAGCGTTATAACTTTTGAGGAAGCGCTCATTGGTGGTGCCGGCAGTGGTCACCACATTTTTGCCCGCTAGGTCGGCAAAGCCTTTGATCCCGCTGTCCTTGGCCGTGAGCAACTGGCCCTTTACGTAGATAAACCCGTAGGAGAATGCCACCTGCTTCTGCCGCTCAGCCGTCACGCCAGTGGAGCCGCACTCCAGGTCGACAGTGCCGTTCTGCACCAGCGGGATGCGGGTTTGGGACGTCACCAGGTTGTATTTCACCTTGAGGTCGCCCACTGAGGTTTTCTGCTGGATACGCTCGACAATCTTGTTTGCCAGGTCCACCGAGTAGCCCATCGGTTTACCACTGCTATCCCCCACGTAGGAAAACGGCACCGACGCATCGCGGTAGCCCAGGGTGATGGACTTGGCGCTGGCGATCTTGCTCAAAGTGCCCGCCAGCGGCGCTTCGGTTGCATGCGCCTGCGCGCCCCACAAAAGGCCCAGGGTGCAACCGGTCAACAGGATCTTTTTCATTGTTATTCTCCGTTGGTCTTTGAGGTTATTTACGTATTGCAATCACGCTGATTTCCACCAGCACACTCGGCCGCGCCAGCTCTGCTTGCAAGGTAGTGCGCGTGGGCGCCATGCCTGGCGAGAGCCATGCGGACCAGACATCATTCATCGGTGCAAAACCGGCACCGATGTCCTTCAGGTAAATCGTGGCGTTGAGTAAGTGATCCTTATCGCTGCCCGCCTCGGCCAACAGCGCGTCGATCCTGGCCAGCACTTGCCGGGTCTGAGTAGCCACATCCAGGCCGTCGCCCGGTACCTGGCCCGAAAGGAACACCAGGTCCTTGAACGTCACGGCGCCGCTGAGTCGTTCGTTGCTATTGATTCGGGTAATGGTCATGGCTGCATCCTCAAGCGGCGCGGGGCGTCAGGCCCTGCATATCAATGGAAGGGGGGCGCTGGTCGATTAGCTCGGCCAGCAGTTGGCCGCTGCCGCAGGCCAGGGTGAAGCCCAGTGCGCCATGCCCCAGGTTCAGCCACAGATTGCGGTAGGCGCTGGCGCCGATCAATGGCACGCCCGTCGGTGTTGCCGGGCGCATACCGGCCCATTCGACCGCCTGGGCGTAGTCACCGGCCAAAGGAAACGTTTCCAGCGCCTGACGCTTTATCAACGCCAGGCGCTTGGGCTCAAGACGCGCATCAAAGCCGACAATATCCACCATGGCCGCGATCCGCAGTTGCTCACCTATGCGTGCATAGACGATCTTGCGGTCGTAGTCGGTGATGCTTACGTTCGGTGCTTTGTGCTGCTCGCCGATCGGCACGCTCAGGCTGTAGCCCTTGAGCGGATACAGCGCCAGCGACAAGCGCGGCAATGCCAGCTCGGCACTGCGATGCCCGGCAGCCAATACCAGTTGATCGACCGGCATCACTTCATGGCCCAACTCGATGGCCTGCACCGCACCGTCGGCGTGACGAACCCCGGTAACCTTGCGCCCCAGCAAAAATGTGCAACGCCCGGACGCTTCCAACCTGGCGGCCAGGCGTTGGCAAAAGGCATGACAGTCCGCAACTTCTTCACTGGGCGTATAGATGCCTCCGACAAAATCCCGCGCCGCCAAGGAAGGTTCCAGGCGTTGGCAGTCGGCCATCGACAGTACCTGCTGCTGCAGGATGTCTGTGACGTTGGCGCGCGCACGCTCAAAGGTCCCGGCATTACGGAAGGTCACCAGCTTGCCGTTGCACCGCCAGTCGAAGCCGTCCAGCCGATCGTCGACACGCCATTGCTGCAAGGTGCCTTGGCTCAGGCTCGCCAGCCGCAGCAAGTGGGCAGCGTTGCGCTTGTTCACCGAGCCCCGGCATGCGCCGACGAATGCAGCCATCCAGCGCCATTGCCGGGGGTCGAGGCGAGGGCGCAGCTTGAGCGGAGAGTCCCCACGCAACAGCCACCCCATCGCCTGCAGCGGTACGCCCGCGTCGGCCAGCGGTGCAACATAGCGATAGGACAGCTGCCCACCGTTGGCGAAACTGGTTTCGCTCCCCAGGGTGTCACGGGCGTCTATCACCGTGACCTCGTGGCCTGCCCGCACCAGAGCGTAAGCACTGGCCAGGCCGATGACCCCACCACCGATGATGCAAACCTGCCTCGCCATCCCAGCCCCCGACCGTTGATTAACTGAAGGCCAAGCGTAGGCGCAGGTGACAGGCCACCGACAATGAATAAAGATGGGTCACCTATAAACAAAGGTTATGGACCTGCCATGCGCTTGCGTCATATCGAAATCTTCCAGGCCATTCGCCAGACTGGCTCGATCAGTGCCGCCGCGCAGTTGCTGCACGTCTCGCAACCGGCGGTGACCAAAGTGTTGCAGCACGCCGAATTGCAGCTGGGCTTTGCGCTGTTTCTGCGTGTACGCGGCAAATTGCAACCCACGCCGGAAGCCCTGGCGCTGGAACGCGAAGTCGAGAAAGTCACCGAGAGCTTGCAAGGTGTACGGCGCCTGGCCAAGAGCCTGCGCCGCGCCCCAGGGCAAAGCGTACGCATTGGTGCGATACCCGCGCTGGCCTTGTCGCTACTGCCTCCAGCGATTCTGGAATGGAAGCGCGAATACCCCGACATGGCTTGCGAGCTGTCCAGCGACCATAGCCGTGAGCTGGTCCAGAAGCTGTTAATGCGCGAAATCGACCTGGCGCTGACCCTCAACTTTTCCGGCCATCCCGGGTTGACCACACAGGTGTTGGCCAATGGCGTGCTGGTTGCATTGGCGTCCAAGGGCTATTGGTCGGCGGCTGAAATCAACCGGCCATTGCCACTGAGCGAACTGGCGGGCGCGCCATTGATCGGGCTCTCCAGTGCCGATCCGCTGGCGACCAAGCTGGACAGCTACCTGGAGAACGTCGATCCACCGCCACGGGTGACCATCTCGGTGCAAACCTATTCCCTGGCCCGGGCGATGGTGGAGTCCGGCGCCGGCTTGACGGTGATCGACCCCTTTACCGCCCTCGGCGCATCGACGGCAAACACCTGTATCCGCACCCTCACGCCCCCCCTGCCGATCACCCTCTACGCCCTGACCCGCGGCGATGAGCCACCGCCGCATATGCTGGCCAAGCTGCTGCAGATTTTCGGCAATCGTGCCCGTGAGTTGCTCGAGCGTCTTTAAAGAGCAGCCACCAGCATTCACAGCACGTAATGCATGATCGCCACAAAATGCAGGAGGCTGCCGCCAATCACAAACAAATGCCAGATGCCATGGGAATGACGCAGGCGATCTTCCAGGGCAAAAAAGATGATGCCCACGGTGTACAACACCCCACCCGCGGCCAACCAGATAAACCCTGCCGTGCCCAGCGCCGCGATCAGCGGCTTGACCGCCACCAGCACGATCCAGCCCATTACCGCGTAGATCACGATGGACAGAATCCGCGCCTCCGAGCGCGGCTTGATCTCTTGCAGGATGCCAATCACCGCCAGCCCCCACACGATCCCGAACAGCGTCCAGCCCCACGGCCCGCGCAGGCTTACCAGGCAGAACGGTGTGTAGCTGCCGGCGATCAACAGGTAGATCGAGAAGTGATCGACCTTCTGCATGATCTCTTTTCGCCGCCCCCGCACGCTGTGGTACACCGTCGACGCGCTGTACAGCACCATCAGGGTAAAACCATAAATCGCCACGCTGACGATTTTCCAGGGGCTGCCGTCCAGGCTCGCCACCACCAACATCCACACGGCGCCAATACACGCCGCGACTGCACCGAGCAAATGGCTCCAGGCGTTGAACCGTTCCCCGTGATACATCTATCGTTGACCTCCCCTCACCGTTGACGACTGTCGGCAAGCCTCCAGCCTTGCGTATCAGAGTGCAAGCGGCGTGTGACGTTCCAGCGACGAGGGCCGCGTTTGCAGGCACAATCGAGCGCAATCGAACAAGAGCCCAAGGCCATGCTGATCGACGAAGAATTCACCCTCAAGAAGCTGGAGATCTTCCTGGCGTTCATGCGCACCGGCAACCTGGCCCGCGCGGCCGCCGAGTTGCAAACCAGCAATGTCAGCGTGCACCGCGCCATTCACTCCCTGGAAAGTGCCCTGCGCTGCCCGCTGTTCAAACACGAGGGGCGCAACCTCACCCCGCTGGAAAGCGCCTACGTGCTCGAAGAGCGTGCGCAAAAACTGGTGGCCGACGTGGTCGACAGCGTGCGCCTGACCCGCGAAGCCGCCGGGTTCTCGGCCGAACGCTTCAAGCTCGGCTCGCTGTATTCGCTGACGGTCAAGACCGTGCCGCAGTTGATCATGGGTCTGAAAATCAGGCGCAGCGAACTCAATATCGACCTGATCCTGGGCTCCAACTTCGACCTGCTCTACAAGCTCAAGAACATGGAGGTGGACGCGATCCTCATCTCCCTCGACGAACACGCCCACGACCCCGACTGCGAGCAAATCGCGCTGTTCAGCGATGACATCTTCCTCGCCACCCCGGCCGATTCGCCCCTGGACCGAGATCAGGAAATCGACCTGGCCGACGTGCGCGATGCCACCTTCATCACCCTCACCCAGGGCTTCGCCACGCATCAGGACGGCAACCGGGTGTTCCATCAGGCCGGGTTCGAGCCGAAGGTTGCGATGCAGGTGAACGATATCTTCACCTTGCTGAGCATGGTCAGCTCGGGGGTGGGTTATGCACTGCTGCCGGGGCGAATTGCAGCGGTGTATGAGAACCGCGTGAAGCTGATACCGCTGCAACCCAGGTATCGGTTGCAGCAGCAGATCGGTGTGGTGTTTTTGAAAGCCAAAGAGCGCGACCCGAACCTGCTGGCGTTGTTGGCAGAGTGTCGGATGTATGCCAACCGCCAGGTTTGAGGCCGCCATCGCAGGCAAGCCAGCTCCCACAGGTGATCTCGGTCCCCTGTGGGAGCTGGCTTGCCGGCGACGAGGCCCGACCTGTCAGCCCACCAACCCACGCATCAGCAAAAACAACAACGACGGCCCCAACAAACACCCCAGCGCCGTATAGAACGCCGCCGTCAAACACCCATAAGGCACCAGCTTCGGATCAGTCGCCGCCAGGCCGCCCGCCACACCGCTGGAGGTGCCCATCAAGCCACCGAAGATCACCGCACTGCGTGGGTTGTTCAGCCCGATCAGCGGCGCTACGAACGGCGTCATCACCATCACCAGAATGGCCTTGATCAACCCCGCGGCAATGGACAGCGCCATCACCTCGGAGCTGGCCCCAATCGCCGCACCGGTCACCGGGCCGACGATATAGGTCACGGCCCCGGCACCGATGGTGGTGAGGCTCACCGCATCGGTGTACCCGAACGCCATCGCCACCCCGACCCCTGCAACGAACGACGAGCCCACGCCGACAAACAGCGCCAGTACACCCACGTAGCCGGCGCGTTTGAGCTCATCGACACTCACACCAAACGCCGTGGCGACAATGGCAAAGTCCCGCAACATCGCACCACCGAGCAGGCCGATGCCCGACAACAGCGGAATATCCACCACACCCTTGGAACCACCGGTAAACGCACCGCCCACATACGACAGCGCCAACCCCAGCAGAATGGCAATGGCCGAACCATGCAGGCGCCCCTTGGTGAAGGTATCGGAGATCCAATAAGACACCCACATGGTCAGGCCGATCACGGCGAAACCACTGATCAAGCCGTAGCCGGTGATCACTTTCATCATCGATTCGTACATGGCGATCACCCGGCGTCTTTGGTGGGAACAGGAGCAACCGGCTCGCGGTTACCGATACGCACCAGCACGGGCACCAGGGCAAAGCCGAGCACCACGGCGAGGGTCCCGGCCAGAATCGCCATAGGCCCACCGCTGATGGCGCCATACACGTTTTGCTGGGCAGCCATCGCCACCACAATCGGGATATACACCGCCGCCCAGAAACTCACGCCTTGCTCTGACTTGCCGGTAAACAGGCCGCGTTTGCTCAGGTAGCTGCCCAGGCCGATCAACAGCAGCATGGCAATACCCACCCCGCCGACGTTGGCCGGGATACCCAACAGCTTGCCCAGCAGTTCACCCACCAACAGCCCTGCCAACGTGCAGAACGCCAAAAAAGCCACACCGTAGATAATCATGGTTGTTGTCCTCAAAGTGCTCGTTCGAAATTGTTGTTTTTGTGCTTCGAAAGCCTCGGGTACTGCGTTATCGGTGGCGGCGCTCCTCCTCTTGCAGCAGGGCCTGCAAGGTGTCCAGGCGGGCGCCTTCGCAGGCGATCACCGTGCCTTGTTCAAAAACACGGCGTGACAGACCGGTGAGCACCGCGCCCGGAGGCAGTTCGATTTGCAGTCGCACACCGCGCTCGTAGGCGCTCTGCACCGTGCCGCGCCAATCGACAACGCGGCACATATTGAAGGCCAGGTCGTCACGCAGTTGTTCGGGGTTGTGGATAGGTCGCGCGCGGGTGCTGCTCAGGTAAGTGATGCGCGGCGCCTTGAGTGGGACGAAGGCTTGGAACAGTGCCTGGGCGGGTTGCTCCAGCAACGGGCAGTGAGACGGCACGCTGACCGCCAGGCGCTTGGCGATGCCGTTGCCTTTGATGCGCTCGGCAACCCGCTTCATCCCCTCGTTGCTGCCGGCGATGACGGTCTGGTTATCGGCATTGATATTGGCCAGGTACACCGGCGTTTGCGCGTTGTGGATATCCGCCAGCAGCGCTTCGACACTGGAGAGATCAGGGCCGATCAGCGCCGTCATGCCATAGCCCTGTGGATAAGCCTGCTGCATCAGTCCGCCCCGCAGGCTGACCAGTTTTATCGCATCAGCAAAACCCAGGGAGCCGGCGATCACCGCAGCCGGGTAGGCGCCGATGGACAGGCCCGCCACGTAATCCGGCGTGCACGCCAATTGCCGGGCATGGGCCACGCCGGCGATCAACAGGCACAGTTGCACAGCCCGCGTCGATTCCAGCGCCTGCGCCGAGTCGAGCAGACGAACTTCTTCACCCAGGGCATCACTGGCCTCTTGCAGAATGTCGGCCGGCAGCCCCTGGAGCATGCCGCTGCGTTGGGCGCCCTGCCCCGGAAACACCAGAAGGCTGCTCATGCCACGGTCTGCCAAGGGTCGAGCACAAGGTGCGCACCGCTGACGGTCTTGAGCAGTACACGGCGTGAGGGCCCGGCCCATTCGCGCAAGGCGACGGCGCCGAACGGGGTTTGCAGTTGCAGGTCGACGGCGCAGGGCGCGGTGTCCAGGATCGCCAACAACGCTTGCGCCTCGCTACGACCTAAAGGATTGGGCGTGCACAGAATCAAATCCAGGTCACTGTTGGCATGCAGCGCTTCAATGCCACTGGCCAATTCAAACCCGGCACTGCCGCTGACGCCCCAGTCTTGCTGCGCCAGCACCGGCCGCAGTTGATCGAGGGCCCGCAGCGCCGGTAAATCCCGTGGTGAGAGCACCTCGCGCAAGGCTTGCGGCACCACCCGCCGATGCACCGCCGCCACAGGCATCCGGGCGGCAAAACGCTGCTCACGCAAACGCCCACGCACACCGACCGCCACATGGCCCGGCTCGGCGATGGCACGCCGCACCACCACCGGATGCCCGGCACGGATCGCGTCCCGCACCCAGACCGGGGCATCGGCAGGCAGATGCGCCAGGGTCATGCCCCAGAGCAAATCGTGGGCGTTCACCATTGCTCCCGCAACAGCTGGCGCACATGGCTGGAGGCGGCTCGGTTGGTGGCGCCGAGGCGTGAACTCAAGTCGGTACTGCCGATATCCTTGACCGCCTGCACCAGGCAATCGCTGACCCGCGCCACGTCATCCGCCGTGGGTTGTTCAATCTGGGTGACTGACAACGTCTCCCACAGCAATCCCAGGCTGGCATAGCTGTCGATGTCATAGGCCATCGGCGGCACGCTGGCGGCCAGGGTTTCCAATTCTTCGACGCTGCGCAAGGTCACCCGGGCGGCCGAGGCTTTGCCCATGGCATGCACCATCACGCCGGGGTCGCGCAGGGCAATCAGGCGATTGGCCTGGTAGCCGTGGGCGAGGAACGCGCCCGACATGGCCTTGCCCACCAGCAGGGCGATCACCGGGTGGCCGGCAAGCCGAGCGCGTGCGTAGCTGTCAGCCGCGGCGGCCAGGGCCTGATGAATGCCCAGGGCTTCTTCGCGGCGGCCATAGGCTTGGCTGGGTACGTCGACGATAGCGATGATAGGACGCTTGTCACCCCGGGCGATGGCTTCGTCCACCACCTTGGCCAAGCCCCAGCCTTCCAGCAGGCCGACTTCGCCATTGCGGGCGCGGGGGAAGCGGTTGTGCGGGTCGGGAACCACGGCGATATAGCGCACCGCCTGTTCACCCAAGACTCCATCCGCCACTTTCAATGAGCCCGGCAAACCTTCGACCGGCGTTGCGTTGGCGCTCAACGCGTTGAACCACTGCAAGCCTCTCATGAGCGTTCTCCCTCATACAGCGCGCGAACAGTGGCCGGCTCGATTTGCGCGCTCGCGTCCAGTTCGGCCAGGCGTGCCAGGTAAAAATCAGCGCGCCGGCTACGCGGTTGTGCGGGTACACCTTGCTGCAACAGTGTGCTGACGGTCTGCTGGATCTGCGCCACATCGTCCGCCACATAACGGTCGGCCAAGCCGCTGTTGAAGCGTTGCTCGCCACCGGTAAGGCTCCAGATAAAGGGGCGGTCACGGGAGTCGTATTCCTCCAGGCCAGCCTCCTGCTCAATCACCTGGGGGCCATTCAAGCCCAGGCGTGCTTCGCGAGTGACCACCAGGTAGCTGCACAAGCCAGCCGCAATGGACATGCCCCCAAAGCAACCGACACTGCCGGCCACCACACCGATCACTGGCTGGTACTGGCGCAGGTCGACAATCGCCGCGTGAATGTCGGCAATGGCGGCCAGGCCCAGGTTGGCTTCCTGCAAGCGCACCCCACCGGTTTCCAACAGCAACACGGCGCAGGTGGGGATGCCGTTGCGGTTGTCTTCGGCGGCCAGCTCCAAGGCGCCCGCGATTTTTGCGCCGCCAACTTCACCCAGGCTGCCGCCCTGGAAATTGCCTTCGATCGCGGCAATCACTACAGGCTTGGCGCCGATGCTGCCCTTGGCGATCACCACACCGTCATCGGCCTGGGACACCACGCCTTGGCGGCTGAGCCACGGCGACATGACCCGCTGGAACGGGTCAATCAACTCGCGGAACGTGCCCGCATCCAACAGCGCCTTGGCACGCTGCCGGGCGCCAAGTTCGACAAAGCTGTGTTTAGCGAGTAAGTCAGTCATGGCCGATCTCCTCGAAACCTTGCTCCAGGCGCAAGCGCACCACACCGGGCGTGGCACCGAAGTCGTGGATATCAATGTTCAGGGCCGGCGGCGTCTGCTCCTGGAAGATGCGTTCGAACAGGTGCTGCCAGCGTTGCTGCGCGCCATTGACCGAGGTTTGCACCTGGATGGTCAAGGTGCCGGGCGTGCCCGGCTCCAGCAGCACTTCCAGGTCGCCCGAGCCGACGCAACCCACCAGCGCACGGCCTTTGGGGGGCTGCCCGGCGGGGAATTCAAAGGACAAGGTTTCCATCACAACGCTCCGTCGAGGCGGTCGATAAACAGGCAGGCGGCCAACAGGTCGGCGGCGCCACCGGGGGAGGCATTCAAGGCCAGCAGTTGCAGGTCCAGCTCATGCAGTTGGCGGCGTCCGGCCAGGGTTGCGCTGCCACCGGCGTCGAGCACGGCCTGGGCGCCCTGTTGCATGGTGGCCAGGCCTTCGGTACCGGCGCGGTAGAGCACGCAGGTGTCTGCCAGGTCCGTCATGATCGCCAGCAAAGCATCCAGGCGGGCGTTCTGCTCACCGGCGTTTTCGCGGCGGCTCTTGTGCAGTTGCGGCAGGCCGCGTTGAATCACCGAAGGGAAGCCGAGCTGGGCTTCTTCACGGGCACCGCGTGCGCCGTAGCGCTGCGCAACCTGGGCCCCATGGCTCATGGGCTGCGGGGCGAAGCGGTCGTTGAGCAGGGCCAGCTTGGCGGCGGTCAGGGTTATGGCACGCGGTTCCAAGGCCGCCGCAGCGGCGAGCAACCCCAGCGCCCAGATCGCACCGCGATGGGTGTTCACGCCCTGGGTGGTGGCGAGCATGGCCTGCTCGCCTTCCCGGCCAATACGCCCGAGCGCCTCGCGCAGGGGCAGGCCGACTTCTCCGATGTCGAGCGCGGCCTCGGCCATTTCCTTGAACATCGGCCACAGCGACAGCGCCGAGGCGTGCATCAGCCCCAGGTGCAAATCGCTGTGGGCGCCGTTGCCGCGCCGGTCTACCAGAGCGGGTTTGGGCGACAAATCCGCTTCGTCGATCAGCGCATCCACGGCCATATCCGCCAGGCGATCGGCCAGGCTCAGTTCATGCTGTTTGAGCGCGCGCATTTACCAGCTCCTGAATTTGGCGGGCGGGTTGTAGAGGCCACCAGACCAGTCCACCAGGTCGGCCACGCTCTTGGCGGCCAACAACTCGCGGGTGGCGTCGGTGCGGCGAATACCCAAGTCTTCGGGCAAGGCAATCAAGCCTTCGCGGCGCATACGCGCAGTGTCCTTGGGGTTGTGGCGCATACCGATGGCGGTCACCCCGGCGACGGCGGCGATCATTGCCTGGCGTTCTTCCAGGGAGCGCGCCTTGTACAGGTAGGCGATGCCTTCTTCGGTGAGCAAGTGGGTGACGTCGTCGCCGTAGATCATGATGGGCGCCAGGGGCATGCCGCTTTTGCGGGCCACTTCCACTGCGTCCAAGGTGTCGACAAAGGTCGGTTTGCCGCCTTCCTGGAAGGTCTCGACCATTTGCACCACGAGTTTTTTGCCGCGTTCAAGCAAGGCCTCAGGCGCATCGTCGTGGCGCATATCCAGCCAGGCCGGTGTGCCATGACGGCGGCCCCGTGGGTCGTGGCCCATGTTCGGCGCGCCACCGAAACCGGCGAGGCGGCCACGGGTCACGGTGCTGGAATGCCCGTCGCCATCGACTTGCAGGGTGGCGCCGATAAACAGGTCCACGGCGTATTGGCCGGCGAGTTGGCAGAACATGCGGTTGGAGCGCATGGAGCCATCGCGGCCGGTGAAGAACACATCCGGGCGTGCGGCAATGTAGTTTTCCATGCCCAGTTCGGTGCCGAAGCAATGCACACTCTCCACCCAACCGCTTTCAATCGCCGGGATCAATGTGGGGTGCGGGTTGAGTGTCCAGTTGCGGCAGATCTTGCCTTTCAGACCCAGGGATTCGCCGTAGGTGGGCAGGATCAATTCGATGGCAGCAGTGTTGAAGCCGATGCCATGGTTGAGCGACTGCACATTGTGTTTTTCGTAGATGCCACGGATCGCCATCATCGCCATCAACACATGCACCGGCTTGATATGGCGTGGGTCGCGGGTGAACAGCGGCTCGATGTAGAACGGCTTGTCGGCCACCACCACGAAATCCACCCAACTGGCGGGAATGTCGACGCGAGGCAAGTCGGTAACGTCGTCCACCAACTGGTTGACCTGCACGATGACGATGCCATCGCTGAAGGCAGCGGGTTCGATCAGCGCCGGGGTGTCTTCGGTGCTGGCGCCGGTGTAGATATTGCCGGCGCGGTCAGCCATGAAGCCGGCAGAAAGCACCACGTTGGGGATCAGGTCCACCACCAGCCGGGCGTAAAGTTCGATGTAGGTGTGGATCGCGCCGATTTCCAGCAGGCCGTCTTCCAGCAACTGGCTGATGCGCAGGGATTGGGTGCCGGCGAAGGAGAAATCGAGCTTGCGAGCGATGCCCTTTTCAAACAGGTCCAAGTGCTCGGAACGCCCGACACTGGGCATGATCATGTGCAAATCGTGGAGCTTGGCCGGGTCGGCCTTGGCCAGGGAGCGCGAAAGGAAGTCGGCCTGCTTCTGGTTGTTGCCCTCCAGCACCACGCGGTCGCCGGGGAGGATCAGGGCTTCAAGGGCCTCGACGATCTTGTCACTGGGCAACACCGCCCCGTCTGCATACTGTTTGACTAGCCCGAGCCGCCGCTGCTTCTCGTCGCGCCGCCGCGTCCAGCGCGAGTCGGGGGTGATGGTTGTTGTCATGGTCGCTCCACGGGGGGTTGCTGTCGTGGGGCTAACCTTAGGAGTGAAGCGCAAAGGCATCAATCAAGCTGGAGGACGAACCGTTACGCCTGGAGTAACGAAGATCAAACTGTGGGAGCTGGCTTGCCTGCGATAGCTGTAGGTCAGCTACTGAGATGTTGACTGACAGGCCGCTATCGCAGGCAAGCCAGCTCCCACATGGGTCGGTGGTGTTGGTTAGATAGCGGTCCCTGATTGGGGCCGTTTCAAGAAACTGGGGACGGGCTGACTTGCTTCAATGCGCTATCGATCAGCAACTGCCCCAACTCGGCCATTTGCTGGATCCCCAGCATGATGGCGCGCTGGGAAGTGTCCAGGTCGAAGGCCAGATCGCAGGTGAGCGCATTGAGCGAGGACAGGGTTTCGCTGGCATTGACCAGCAGGGTTTCGTTGTCTGGGTGGGGTTTACGGTGAAAAGGGGTGGATTGGGCGTAGGTTTGACCATGATTTACAACTCCGATATGTGATGGCGGCTGCCCTCTCTCCGCTTGCACGCGAATGAAGGTGGCAGCTGTACGCAGGTGTGCAAGACCGGGCATATCGGACCCCGGCAGACTCCGAAGAATCTCCCACGCACAGCCGCCATAACGAGTACAGCAGGCATAAAAAGCGCCCGTTGAATGGCTATGGGCGTTGGTGCGCCGACATGTAACCGGACCTGCACGTCCGTGTCAGCGTTTTTTGCGATGACGGGACGAAGACTAGGCGTGCGGACCTCTCACCACTAGTTCATGCACGGCCCAAAATCTTGCAGGAAAAATCCGAAGCCTTTTATGTCGAAGGGCATGCAGGAAGTTTCATACAGCGTTTTGGGGTTGTTGCTTGGAACTGGTCCTTCTAGCCTTCGCGGTTGAATGCCCATAGTCGAAGGACGCACCAACATGCCGATGCACAACCCACCTCACCCAGGTGAAATTTTACTTGAGGACGTTATCCCAGCCTTGGGTATCACCATTACCGAGATGGCGCGACGCCTTGGTTTCGCCCGTGAGACTTTTTCAAGGATCCTGCATGGCCACGCCCCGGTTAGCCCGGACCTTGCCGTTCGGTTGGAGCGGGCTGGTGTGAGTAAAGCCCAATTATGGTTGTCGATGCAAAGTGCCTACGACTTATGGCAGGCCGAGCATCGGGATGCAGCCAGTGATTGAACGGTTTGCGCGGACTGATTGAAACCTGGAGATGAGCGCAGCTCAGTGTGGGAGCTGGCTTGCCTGCGATGGCGGTGGGTCAGTGCTTGATGCAGTGACAGAAACACCGCTATCGCAGGCAAGCCAGCTCCCACAGTAGATCTTCATAGGGCTCAGGATCAGGCCAGGCCGGACTCTACCAGCAGCGCTTCAAGCCCCATCAAATCGGGCACCTTCGCCACCTGCTCGCCCACTTGCACCGCCGCCAGTTCCAGCGGGCACAGGGGGACGTCCACGTAGCTCAATTCGCTGTCGAGCTTGTACGAGCGGGGAATACCCTGGATCACCAGGGCAATGAACTTCAACGTCGGTCGCCCGCCCAGTGCATTCAACACCACGATGCGTGAGCGTTCGCCCGTCATGCTGGCTTCGCCGCAGGCCGCTTCAAAGCTGATCAGCGGAATCTGTCGATCGCGCCACGTGACCTGCCGCAGGTACCACGGCGGCGCGTCACTGGCCGGTTCGCCGCGCTGAAAGTCGATCAGTTCGGCGACGGCAACGTTGGGCAACACCAGGTGGCGGTCGGCCAGGGGCAGTAGCAGGCCGGTGAGTTGGCTGGTGCGGTGTTCAAGCATGGGACTTGCTCCAATAGGCGATGCTCTCCAGCAGCACCGACTCTTGGTACGGCTTGCCGAGGTAGTCGTTGACGCCAATGGCCATGGCGCGGTCGCGGTGTTTCTGGCCGGTGCGTGAGGTGATCATGATGATCGGCAAGCGCATCAGGCGTGGGTCGTTGCGTATCTGAATGGCCACTTCGAAGCCGTCCATGCGCGGCATTTCGATGTCGAGCAGCATCAGGTCCGGGGTGTGTTCTTCCAGGATGGCGAGGGCGTCGATACCGTCCTTGGCGGTGAGCACGTTCATGCCGTTGCGCTCCAGCAGGCGGCTGGTGACTTTGCGCACGGTGACCGAGTCGTCCACCACCAGCACCAGCAGCGGGCGTTTTTTCAGTGGGTCGTTGAGGACCAGCGGCGCATCCACTGCCTGGGCCGGCAAGGCCGGTTGCCGAGCGCGGATGTGCGCCAGCAGGTCGATGATCAGCACCACATGGCCGTCGCCCAGGATGGTCGCGCCGGTCACGCCCTGCACCCCGGAGAATTGCGGCCCCAAGCCCTTGACCACGATCTCGCGGGTACCGGCCATGGCATCCACGTGCACCGCCACGCGGCGTTCATTGCAATGCACCAGCAGCACCGGCACAGGCTGGTACTGGCCCAGCAGTTTCGGGCGGCTGGCGGTGTGCAGCAGGTCGCCGAGGTAGAACAACTCGTAGCGCTGGCCGCCATATTCATAGTGCGCCGGGTCTTGCTGGTAGTGCCCCGCCAACTCGTGGGGCAGCACGCGCACCAGGCCTTCGATGGTGTTGAGGGGAATCGCGTATTGGTCGTCCGCGCAGTGCACCATCAGCGCACGATTGACCGACACGGTAAACGGCAGGCGAATGCGAAAATGCACGCCCATGCCCGGCGTCGAGTCGATCACCATGGAGCCGCCGAGCTGGCGCACTTCTTCATGCACCACGTCCATGCCCACGCCGCGCCCGGAAATCTGGGTGATTTTTTCGGCGGTGGAAAAGCCCGGCTGCAGGATGAACTGCAACACGTCACGGTCGCTGATCTCTTGATGGGGCGCGAGCAGGCCGCGCTTGATCGCCTTGCGTCGCACCGCTTCAAGGGGCACGCCGGCGCCGTCGTCGCGCATGTCGAAGACGATGTCGCCGCCTTCGTGGGTCAGGTCCAGGGTGATGCGGCCCTTCTCCGGTTTGCCCGCCGCCAGCCGCACTTCGCGCGACTCCAGGCCGTGGTCGACGGCGTTGCGCAGCATATGCTCCAAGGGTGCCGCCATGCGCTCCAGCACATTGCGGTCCATCTCGCCTTCGGCATTGCCGACGATAAACTCCACGTCCTTGCCCAACTCGCCCGCCACTTGCCGCACGATGCGCTTGAGGCGTGGCAACATGCGCTCGAAAGGCACCATGCGCGTGCGCATCAGGCCTTCCTGCAACTCGGTGTTGATACGCGCCTGTTGCTGCAGCAGGTTGTGGGCATCCTGGTTGCGGCGCTCAAGGGTGTCCTTGAGGTCGAGCAGGTCGGAGGCAGATTCGGACAGCGCACGGGCCAACTGTTGCAGCTGCGAATGGCGGTCCATTTCCAGCGGATCGAATTCTTCGTAGCCCAGGCGTTCGGCCTCGGCCTGCTGACGGCTCAGGAGGCGGCCCTGGGTTTCGCTGTCGAGCCGGCGCAGCTGGTCGCGCATGCGCTCGATGGTGGTTTCCATCTCACTCAAGGCAATGCGCGCATCCTTGACTTGCTGCTCGATACGTCCACGGAAGATCGAGGTTTCGCCGGCGAGGTTGACCAGGTCATCGAGCAAGTCGGCAGAGATTTTCACCATGTCGGCAGCCGGATCGGCGACCGCTTCGGCCTTGCCAGCCGGCAGCGCCACCGGTGTGACCGGCTCATCACTGGGGTGCACCAGGCTCTTGATGCGCTCGATGAGTTTATCCACCGAACCCACCGGCAGACCCTCGGCCACGGCGTCGATCATCTGCGCCAGGCGGTCATGGCAGCCTTGCAGCAGTGCGAACAACTCAGGGGTCGGCGCGAGCAAACCGGCGGACAGCCCTTCGTAAAGAAATTCCAGCTCATGGGCCAGATCGCCGATTGGCCCGATCTCGACCATACGCGCACCGCCCTTGAGGGTGTGCAGGTCCCGCAGCAGGGTTTCCACTTCTTGGCGATTGCCCGGCTCGCCCTGCCAGCGCACTAACGCGCTGCCTGAGCTGTCGAGGATATCGGTGGCTTCTTCGAGGAAGATATCCAGCAATTCCGGGTCGGCACCCGAGGCGGCTGCCACCGCAGCCGGCGCTGCCGGGCTGCTGGCCTGGCGCAACTCCCGCAACCTTTCGACCAGCTCGACGCCGTCACTCAAGGGTTGCTGCTGTTGCAGTTCGTCCAACTGTTGGGCCAAGCGTTCGTGGCTGGCCATCAGTGCCTGGGACAGCTCCACGGAATAACTGTAGCGGCGATCCACCAGCCCCTCATAAACGCATTCGAGCTCATGGGCCAAGTCGCCCACCGGGTCGATTTCGGCCATGCGTGCGCCGCCCTTGAGGGTGTGCAGGTCCCGCTGCAACGAGGACAAGGGCGCGGCGTTTTCGGGTTCCAGCAACCAGCGCTTGAGCGACTGCCCGGCGCTGTCGAGGATGTCTACGGCCTCTTCAAGAAAGATCTCGACAATCTCGTCGTCCATCGCGGTGGCGTGATCCAACTGCGCAGTAGCCGCGCCCAACTCGGAGATACTCAGGGCGCGGCTGCCGTCGCTTTTGATCAGGCCCGTGGCGGACGGGTCCAAGGCTTCGTCCAGCAACTCGCGCAACGCCTGCAGCCGTGCGGGCGCGGGGCTGACTTCCTGGCCGGCGGCCAACTGGTCGAGCATGTTGATCAGCGCGTCGTGGGCCTGTTCGGCCTCGTGGAAGAACCGGGCGCTGACCGCCAGGCTGCTTTCTTCTACCGCGCCATACAGGTCGAGCAAGGCCTCGCACAACGCGTCGATAGGGTGCAGGTCGGCAAGGTGAGCGCCCTCGCCCAACGTAGTCAGCTCGTCCAGCAATGCCGTGAGCTCCTGACGGTCGCCGGGGTGATGCTGCCAGCGGCGCAGCAGGCTTTCGGCGTCGAGCAGGATGTCCATGCCCTGGGCCAGGAAGTTGGTGATCAAGTGCGGGTCACGCTTGACGCGCAGGCCGGTCGTGGGCGCGTCGAGCAAGGCGGCAAGTTGATGCTCCAGCAGGTGTTGGGTGCGGCTGATCACGCTGGCCGCACCGTGGATCGGTGCCAGGGGATTGTTGTCCAGGTCACGCACCCCGCGCTGGAACAGCCCCTGTGCCTCAAGCAACAACGCCACTTCGTCCTTGTCCAGCGGCAGGCGGTGGGCCTTGTACTCACGGGTGAGGTGATCCAGCGGGCGCGCCAGCTCGGCGATGGGCAACACGCCGGCCATGTAGGCGCTGCCCTTGAGGGTGTGCAAGGCGCGTTGCAGTTCATCGCTGACCTGCAGCGGCACCTGCTCGGCGGCCTGTTGCAGGAAGTGGCCGAGGCTGTCCAGATGGCCCTGGGCTTCGTTGCGGAAGATCTCCAGCAGCATTGGGTCATGGGGCTCGGTGGTCGACGTTGCAGCGCCACTGGCCAGGGCATGGGCACGGGCGGCCAAGGCGTCGGCTTCATCGCGCTGGCGTTGATCGTCGCTGGCAAAATCGGCGATCAGCTCCGGCAGCAGGGCCACGGTCTCATCCAACACCTGCTGCACCTCAGGGCCAAGGACTAAGCTGCGTTCCAGCACGCGATTGAGCAGGTTCTCCACGGCCCAGGCCAGCTCGGCCAGCACCAGGGCGCGCACCATGCGGCCGCTGCCCTTGAGAGTATGGAAAGCCCGGCGCATTTCGCCCTGGGCGGCTTTGTCCGCGCTGTCGGGCAGGTAGCGATGCAGCACGTCGAGGACTTCATCGGTTTCTTCAAGGAAGACTTCGCGCAATTCATCGTCAATCGGTTCCTCGCCGGCCGGCGGCGGCAACAGGCTGCCTGGACGCTGCAAGGCCGGAGGGTTGAGACGTGATGCAGGGCTGGCCAAGGCATCGAATTGGGATTGGTTTGATACGGCCTCGGAGGACAGTGCCCCCTCGGGCGCGACCAGGGCCTGGCGCCAGGGTTTTTCCACCGGCAGGTAGCCCAATGCATTCAAGCCCTGGGTGGCCAACTCCAGCACTTTTTCCCCTGCCGCGTCAGGGTCTTGAAGCATGCGTTCGAGGTAGTACTCCAGGCTACTGACCACCTCGGCAAAATGCGCCAGTTGTGTCGCCGAAGGGGCGGCTTCATTGACCATCAACTGCTCATCGACGTAGTCGGTGCAACCGCGCATCAGGCTCGCCGCACGCGGCAAGGGAATCATCGCCAGGGCACCACGTACCTGGCTCAGCAGCTCGGGCAAGGACTCCAGGCGCTGACGATCCCAATCAGCCTCAATGCAGTCGATCACCAGTTCCTTGGCTTGGCGCAGGCACTGGCACGACTCACGAATCACCAACTGATGGATCTGGGTCAGGTCGGTGGTGGGCAAGCGGCTGTCTTCACGGCTTTGCGGTTCGACAGTGCTGATCATCCCGGCCAACGTCGCTTCGACATACAGCAACGCACCGGCCACATCCATCAACACCGCGTCATTGGGTTCGCGCTGCCCCTGGACCAGGCTCAACACCACAGCGAGTTGGTCGATGATCACTTTGCGCGGCTGGCCGAAACCCAGTACCGCAAGGGTATCGGCGATCTGCCGCAGCGGCGCCAGCAAGGGGTCGAGGTCCTGGGTGTGCTGGCGATCACTGCGCACGAACAGATCCAGGCGCTCCTTGACCCGCACCAGCTCCTCACACAACGCGCCGAGCACCGAGCCCATGGCATTGCGATCCGGCCCGGCCAGCCGTGCACGTTCAGCGTCGACCACGGCGCTGTCGGGCAAGGCTTCGTCCAAGCCGTAGCGTTCCTTCAGGCTTTGCATGCGCGGCGTCGGCCGGGTGACTTTGGCGACGTAGAACAACAGGCTCTTGAGCAACTCGTCCGGCGCCGGCTGGTTGATACCATTGATGCCTTGAACCAGCAAGCGCTTGAGTTGCTTGTCGCTGGCCTTGAGCAGGCTGCGCAGCGCCGGGCTGTTGGCGACCACGCCGGTGAGCATGCCTTCGACCAGCGCCGAGGTGACCTGCCACAACGGCAGCAGCGGCGCACCCTGGCACAGCGCTTCAAGGCGTGCGAACACCCGCGCCATGTCTTCCAGGTTGCTGGGGCCGTGGTCTTCACGCAGCAACCCGGCGAGGGCTTGTTGCAGCAGGTGGCGCCATTGGCGCAACTGCTCATGCAGATCCGGCGTGGCCCGTTGGGCCAGGGCTTGCTCAGGCAACGGCTCGATCGACAGCAGTTGCGGGCTGAACAGGCTGGTTTCCGATAGCAGGCTTTCACCACGGGCGCTGCGCAGGTCGTTGAGCAGCGGCAGCACCACCAGTGGCAGGTCGCGGCGGGCACTGTGCACGCGGTCGAGGTACAGCGGCAATTGGCCGAGGGCTTGTTGCAGCAGGCGGATACTTTCATCGCGCTGGCCGACGTGCCCGGCCTGGAGCGCAAGGGCCAGTTCTTCGATCTCTTCGGCCAGCAGCGCCGCGCCGTAGAACTCGACCATTTGCAGCGCGCCATGCACCTGGTGGATACCGGCCAGGCATTGGTTGAGGGCGTCGTCGTCAAGGGTTTCAACGTACGCGTCCAGCGCCGACCGGGCCTGTTTCAGGGTTTCGGCAATATCGCCCTTGACCCATTCGAGGGCCACGTAGTCGTGCCGATCAACCATAACTGCTCCGCTTAGAATTCATGAGTTGCTGGTATCTCACAAACAATGGAGATCCGATGTGGGAGCTGGCTTGCCTGCGATAGCGGTGGGTCAGCACTATATCTGTATCTGACAGACCGCTATCGCAGGCAAGCCAGCTCCCACAGTTGGACTGTGGTGTTCTTCAGGTCGTATTTCAATCATCGACCTGCTTGGGCGGCGGCAAGGTGAAACCCGATACTGACCTGCGCAACTGGCTGGCCATCTTCGCCAGGTTACCAATGCTTTCGGCGGTGGCGGTGGAACCCGACGACGTCTGGGTGGTGATCTGCTGGATCACGTTCATGGTCAGGGAAATCTGCCCCGCCGATGAGGTCTGTTGCTGCGCCGCGTTGGAAATACTCTGGATCAGCGCCGCCAGGGTTTTGGACACGCCTTCGATCTCTTCCAGCGCCACCCCGGCGTCCTGGGCCAGGCGCGCGCCGCGCACCACTTCCGTGGTGGTCTGTTCCATGGAGATCACCGCTTCGTTGGTGTCGGCCTGGATGGTGCGCACCAGGGTTTCGATCTGCCGGGTGGCCGCCGAGGAGCGTTCGGCCAACCGTTGCACTTCATCGGCCACCACCGCAAAACCGCGCCCGGCGTCACCGGCCATGCTGGCCTGGATCGCGGCATTGAGGGCGAGGATATTGGTCTGGTCGGCGATATCGTCGATCAGGCTGATGATGTCGCCAATTTCCTGGGACGACTCGCCCAAACGCTTGATGCGCTTGGCCGTGTCCTGGATCTGCTCGCGAATGTTGTCCATGCCGTGGATGGTGTTGTGCACCACCTCGTTGCCTTTGTTGGCGATCTCTACCGAACGTTCAGCTACCGCCGAGGATTCGGCCGCGTTGGCCGATACCTGGTCAATGGACTGCGCCATCTGGTTGATCGCCGTGGACGCTTCGGCAATCTGCTGGGCCTGATGCTCCGATGCCTGGGCCAGGTGCATGGCGGTGGCCTGGGTGTCCTGCACCGCACCGGCGACCTGCCCGGCAGTGAGGTTGATGGTGGCGACCAGGTCGCGCAGTTGGTCCACGGAATAGTTGATGGAGTCTGCGATGGTGCCAGTGAAGTCTTCGGTGACCGAGGCGGTGACGGTAAGGTCGCCGTCGGCCAGGTCTTCGATTTCATCCAGCAGGCGCATGATCGCGTTCTGGTTGCGCTCGTTCTTCTGCGCGGTTTCATGCAGTTGGCGGTTGGTCTCGCGCACCATGACCAGGCCGATCAGGATGATCGAGGCCAGCGCCAGCAAGCCCAGCACGTAACCACCGATGGTGTCGAAGCTGCGCCCGCTGGCGAGGTTTTCAAAACCCGTGGCCAGGTGCGAGGCTTCATCGAGCAAGGTTTGCGACAGGTTAAAAATATTGCTCGCCGAGGCGCGCACCTGGAACAACTGTGGCGAGGTCTCGAGAATTTCATCCACGGAGCCGGAGACAAATTCGAACAGCTCGGCGATGTCCGCCAGCCGCGCACGGGCGTCCGGGTCTTCGACCTGGGTGATACGCAGGCCCGGGTTGCCGTTAAGCATGCCATTGAGCACCACGCCAAAACGGTTGGCATCGCGGCCAAAGGCATCGGCGGCCTGCACGGCGGTTTCATCCCCCGCCAGCACCGTGTTGACCGCCCCCAGGATACGTTCGGCCAGCAGCGACTGGCGTTGGGCCAAGGCAACTTGGCTGGCCGGGGCGCCGCGTTGCAGCAGGATATCCACGACCTTTTCCGACTCGATCTGCAGTTGCGGCACGGTTTCGGCCAGGGTCGCCGCCACCTGGTGCAACGACAATACGGTCTGCTCGCTGGCCAGGATGGCGTCGGTGTTTTTGAGCAGCGCCTCCCAGTCGGTCTGCACCGCCCGCATTTCGGCGCGCACCGCACTGGGCGCCGCCGGCAAGCCAGTTTGCGGGTCACCTTTTTTCAGGTAACCCCAGCGCTGGGCAAAATCGTTGCGCGCATCGCCCAGCAGCTTGAACGCCGCCGCTTTCCCGGCAGCGGCCTCGGTGGCGTTCTTGGCAATGCGCTGGGACAGCACGCGCAGCTCACCGGCGTGGCCGATGTACTGTTTATCGTAGGTGGACTGGGTGTTGAGGTACGCGAAGTTGGCGAACAGCAACATGATGAACACGATCAAGGCGATAAACAGCACGATGATCTGCGAACGGCTGCGCGAAGCGGCCTGAGGTTTGGGCGTGGTAGCGGTACTCATGCGGCAACATCCATGAAGCCAGGGGCCTGGGCCAGGGCGAAGGGGCTGAAGACTTGCCATTGCGGCTCGCCGTCGAACTGGCCCTGGATAAACGGGGCGCTCGAGGCGGTGCTCGCCACCCAGGCGTCCAATGGGAAATGCTGCATGCCTACCACCTCGTCTACCAGCAGCCCGACAAACAGGTCGTTGAACTCCACCACCAGCACCCGCCGTTGCTTGCGCGCCCTGGACAACTCAAGGCCCAGGAAACCGCCCAGGTCCATCACCGGCAGCAAGCGCCCGCGCAGGTTGGCCACGCCCTTGACCCAGGGTTTGACCCCCGGCATCAAGGTGCAGCGCGGCTCATGCAACACCTCGGCGACTTCGCCCATGGGCGCCACGTAGGCGTTTGGCCCTACGCGGAAGGCGATGCCGCTCCAGCGTTGCAGGCGCGTTTCCTGGGACGGCAGGTCCGCGGCCAGCAAGCGGCAGCGGCGGTCGATGTCCAGCAACAGCTCAAAGGCGGTTTGCGACTCGGTCATGATCGCAAGCCTTAGCCGGCCAGCACCTTGTTCAGGGTGGCAATCAGGGTCTCTTCATCCACAGGCTTGGTCAGGTAATCCTTGGCGCCCTGGCGTGCGCCCCAGATCTTGTCGGTTTCCTGGTCCTTGGTGGTGATGATGATAATCGGGATACCGTTGGTTTCTGGCTCCTTGGACAACTGGCGCGTGGCCTGGAAGCCGTTGAGGCCGGGCATCACGATATCCATCAGCACCGCGTCGGGCTTTTCCTGGCGGGCCAGGGCCACGCCGTCCGCGCCGTTTTCGGCCTTGAGCACCTGGTGGCCATGCTTTTCCAGCATGCCGGTGAGTTTGTACATTTCAGTCGGCGAATCGTCGACGATCAGAACACGTGCCATGGTTTTCCCCGCTACATTGGTCGGCGCCGGCCCTCGTGAGGCGGCGTCAGTGTGCTTGTTCTACTGCGGCGAACCCAGGCACATAGGCCTTGATCGCCCCCAGCAGTTCTTCCTTGCTGAAAGGCTTGGTCAAAAATTGATCGACACCCACGATGCGCCCCTTGGCCTTGTCGAACAGGCCGTCCTTGGAGGACAGCATGATCACCGGGATCGACTTGAACGCCGGGTTGTTCTTCACCAGGGCGCAGGTCTGGTAGCCATCCAGGCGCGGCATCATGATGTCGACAAAGATAATGTGCGGGTGATGATCGACAATACGAGCCAGGGCGTCGAAACCGTCGATCGCCGTGATGACCTCGCACCCCATGTTCTTCAACAGCGTCTCGGCGGTGCGGCGGATCGTTTTCGAATCGTCGATCACCATCACCTTCAAGGCGTTGGAATGCTGTTCCATATCTGCTCTACCATCGCCACAGCGAATCGGTTTTCGGTGTGTACTGCCTGATGTTGCACAGGATGAACGCCGCAAGCCTTGGAATTCAAGGGCTGCTGCGCCGTGCCAGCCTTTTTAGCACAGTCTCCAAGCGCAATCTATCGAGGCACCCACCCAGTGGTTTTTCCTTGACCCACAACAGCCGCAGCGCCACTCTGACGCCACTTTTATGCGCCCCAATTTGCTAGAGGAAATCCCCCATGAGCGTTCGCGTCGGCATTGTCATGGACCCTATCGCCAGCATTTCCTATAAAAAGGACAGTTCGCTGGCCATGCTCCTGGCCGCCCAGGCCCGCGGCTGGACCTTGTTCTATATGGAGCAGCGCGACCTTTACCAGGGTGACGGCGAGGCCCGCGCACGCATGCGCCCGCTGCAGGTATTTGCCAACCCCGAGAAGTGGTTCGAGCTTTCTGACGAAATCGACAGCCCGCTGAGCGACCTCGACGTGATCCTGATGCGCAAGGATCCGCCGTTCGACATGGAATTTGTGTACTCCACCTACCTGCTGGAGCAGGCCGAACGCGCGGGCGTGTTGATCGTCAACAAGCCGCAAAGCCTGCGCGACTGTAATGAAAAACTGTTCGCCACCCTGTTCCCGCAGTGCACGCCACCGACCGTGGTCAGCCGCCGCGCCGATGTACTGCGTGAATTCGCCGCCAAGCATGGCGACGTGATCCTCAAGCCGCTGGACGGCATGGGCGGCACCTCGATCTTCCGTCACCGCGCCGGTGACCCGAACCTGTCGGTGATCCTCGAAACCCTGACCGCCCTGGGCACCCAGCAGATCATGGGCCAGGCCTACCTGCCGGCGATCAAGGACGGTGACAAGCGCATCCTGATGATCGACGGCGAGCCGGTGGATTACTGCCTGGCGCGCATCCCGGCAGCCGGCGAGACCCGTGGCAACCTGGCCGCCGGTGGTCGCGGTGAAGCGCGGCCGTTGTCGGACAAGGACCGCTGGATCGCCGCTCAAGTCGGTCCGACCCTGCGGGAAAAAGGCCTGCTGTTTGTCGGACTCGACGTAATTGGTGAGAACCTCACTGAAATCAACGTCACCAGCCCGACCTGTATTCGCGAGATCGACAATGCATTTGGTACGAACATCGGCGAAATGCTGATGGCCGCCATTGAGCGCAAGCTAAAAGCCAAGTGACATAGAACAGCCGGACACACACCAACATTGCGTTATCATGCGCCACCTGTGAAACGCGCGATGTTGGTTTTCTTGTCATGACACTCCCGTCCGATCTGCCCCCCGAATTCACCCATAGCGGCGTGCGCCCGGCTGATCGTCTCGGTTTTACCCTGTTTCTCGCTGCGCTGATTCACCTCGCCCTGCTCCTGGGCGTGGGGTTCACCCTGGTGGAACCCAAGCAGATCACCAAGACCCTGGAAATCACACTTGCTACGTTCAAGAGCGAAAAGAAGCCCGAAAAGGCTGACTTTCTCGCCCAGGAAAACCAGCAAGGCAGCGGCACCCTCGACAAGAAAGCCGTGCCCAAGACCACCGAAGTGGCGCCCTTCCACGACAACCAGGTCAAGAAGGTCACCCCACCGCCGGCGCCAAAGCCCGAGGTCAAGCAGGCCACGCCCAAGGCTGCGGTAGCCACCGTCGCGCCCAAGCCGCAAAAAGCCCCGACCCAGCGCGAAAAGGCCAAGACCGAACCCAAGCCCGAGCCAGTGAAACCTGCGCCGACGTTCGACAGTTCGACGCTGTCCGACGAAATTTCCAGCCTCGAAGCCGAACTGGCCCATGAACAACAGCTGTATGCCAAGCGCCCGCGCATCTACCGCCTGAACGCGGCCTCGACCATGCGCGACAAAGGCGCCTGGTATAAGGACGAGTGGCGCAAGAAGGTCGAACGCATCGGCAACCTCAACTACCCGGACGAGGCACGGCGCCAGCAGATTTATGGCAACTTGCGCTTGCTGGTGTCGATCAACCGTGACGGCTCGCTGTATGAAGTGCAGGTGCTGGAGTCCTCCGGCCAGCCGCTGCTGGACCAGGCCGCGCAACGCATCGTGCGCCTGGCCGCGCCCTTTGCGCCGTTCAGCGGCGACTTGAACGACGTGGACCGCCTGGAAATCATCCGTACCTGGCGGTTCGCCAAGGGCGACCGGTTGTCCAGCAACTGATCGCACAGATCGTTCCCACGCTCCGCGTGGGAATGCCGCCATGGACGCTCTGCGTCTGCTCTTGGGACGCGGAGCGCCCCGGGATGCATTCCGACGCAAAGCATGGGAACGATCAGCGACCAGGCTCGCGCCCGCACTTGTCAGTTCGTCCCTCCAACGCCACACTAGCGGACATGAAAAACGTCAGCCCGACTTACCTCAAGCACCAATTCCTGATCGCCATGCCCCATATGGCCGACCCGAACTTTGCGCAGACCTTGACCTACATCGTCGAGCACACGGCCAATGGTGCCATGGGGTTGGTGGTCAACCGCCCGCAGGAGCTGAACCTGGCCGATATCCTTGAGCAACTGCGCCCGGAAATCGACCCGCCAGCGCGCTGCCAGGGCGTACCGATCTACTTCGGCGGGCCGGTGCAGACCGATCGCGGTTTTGTACTGCACCCCACCGGGCCGACGTTCCAGGCCACGGTAGACCTTGATGGGGTGTCACTGTCCACATCCCAGGATGTGCTGTTCGCCATCGCCGACGGCATCGGCCCCGAGCAGAGTGTGATCACCCTGGGCTACGCCGGTTGGGAAGCCGGGCAACTGGAGGCCGAACTGGCCAGCAATGCCTGGCTGACCTGCCCGTTCGACGCTGATATTTTGTTCAACACCGCCAGCGAATTGCGCCTGGAAGCGGCAGCAGCCAAGCTGCGGGTCAACCTCAGCCTGCTGACCAGCCAGGCGGGGCACGCCTGATGGCTTTGCGTCTGATCCTCGGTTTTGACTACGGCACCAAACAGATCGGCGTAGCGGTTGGCCAGGTCATCACCGGCCAGGCCCGCGAGCTGTGCACCCTCAAGGCCCAGAATGGCGTGCCGGACTGGAACCAGGTCGAAGCCCTGATTAAAGAGTGGAAGCCTGACGCGGTGGTGGTCGGCCTGCCCCTGAACATGGATGGCACCCCCAGTGACATGTGCCTGCGCGCCGAGAAGTTCGCGCGCCGCCTCAATGGCCGCTACAACCTGCCGTTCTATACCCACGACGAACGCCTCACCACCTTCGAAGCCAAGGGAGAGCGCCGCGACCGTGGCGGGCAAAAGGGCAGTTACCGCGACAACCCGGTAGACGCCATCGCCGCGGCCTTGCTGTTGCAGGGCTGGCTGGATGAAAACACCGCTTTATTTGAATCCTGACCCGCCGCGATCCTGTAGGAGCGGGCTTGCCCGCGAAGAACGTTAACGATACCGCGAGAAGGCTGGATGAACGCGGTGCCCATGAGTTTTTCGCGAGCAAGCTCGCTCCTACACACTTGATAAGGAGCCACTATGAGCTTGCCGAACCCTGCCGAACTGATCAGCCAGATGGCGATACGCCTCAAGGCGCACCTGGAACACCGTGCCATCAGCGAACCGCGTTTTATCGGCATACGCACCGGTGGCGTGTGGGTAGCCCAGGCATTGCTGGAAGCACTGGGCAGCGATTCGCCTCTGGGCACCCTGGACGTGTCCTTCTACCGCGACGACTTCAGCCAGAACGGCCTGCATCCACAAGTGCGCCCATCGGCCCTGCCCTTCGAGATCGAAGGCCAGCACCTGGTATTGATCGACGACGTGCTGATGAGCGGCCGCACCATCCGCGCCGCCATGAACGAATTGTTCGACTATGGCCGCCCTGCCAGCGTGACCCTGGTGTGCCTGCTGGACCTGGATGCTGGCGAACTGCCGATCAGCCCGGACGTCGTGGGTGCAACCCTGTCGCTTGCACCCCAGCAGCGGGTAAAATTGTCCGGTCCTACGCCGCTCGAACTCGAACTGCAAGACCTTGCCCTTTAAACCGCCTTGTAAAGAGTCCCCGCGATGACGCCTCTAGATGCCAAGCGCCCGCTGCAGCTCAATGCTCAGGGCCAGTTGCAACACTTCTTGTCCCTCGACGGTTTGCCCCGCGAACTGCTCACCGAAATCCTCGACACCGCCGACTCGTTCCTGGAAGTCGGTGGCCGGGCAGTGAAGAAAGTCCCGCTGTTGCGCGGCAAAACCATCTGCAACGTGTTCTTCGAAAACTCCACCCGCACCCGCACCACCTTTGAACTGGCGGCCCAGCGGCTGTCGGCCGATGTGATCACGCTGAACGTGTCCACCTCGTCGGCGAGCAAGGGCGAAACCCTGCTCGATACCCTGCGCAACCTGGAAGCCATGGCCGCCGACATGTTCGTGGTACGCCACGGCGACTCCGGCGCTGCGCATTTCATCGCCGAGCATGTGTGCCCGAACGTGGCGATCATCAATGGCGGCGACGGCCGTCACGCGCACCCGACCCAGGGCATGCTCGACATGCTCACCATTCGTCGGCACAAGGGCAGCTTTGAAAACCTCTCGGTAGCCATCGTCGGCGACATCCTGCATTCGCGGGTGGCACGTTCGAACATGCTGGCTCTCAAGGCCCTGGGTTGCCCGGATATCCGCGTGATCGCGCCCAAGACCCTATTGCCCATCGGCATCGAACAGTATGGCGTGAAGGTCTACACCGACATGGCCGAAGGCCTCAAGGATGTGGACGTGGTGATCATGCTGCGCCTGCAACGCGAGCGCATGGCCGGGGGCTTGTTGCCCAGCGAAGGTGAGTTCTACCGCCTGTTCGGCCTGACCACCGCACGCCTGGCCAAGGCCAAGCCGGATGCCATCGTGATGCACCCGGGGCCAATCAACCGCGGCGTGGAAATTGAGTCGGCGGTGGCCGACGGCCCACAATCGGTGATTCTCAACCAAGTGACCTACGGCATCGCCGTGCGCATGGCCGTGCTGTCCATGGCCATGAGCGGGCAAACCGCGCAACGTCAATTCGAGCAGGAGCAGGCCCAGTGAAGCTCAGCATTCTCGGCGCCCGAGTCATCGACCCGGCCAGCGGCCTGGACCAAGTTACCGATCTACACCTGGACGCCGGCAAGATCGTCGCCATCGGCGCCGCCCCCGCCGGCTTCAACGCCGGCCAGAGCATTGACGCCAAGGGCCTGGTGGCCGCACCTGGGCTGGTGGACTTGAATGTCGCCCTGCGTGAACCGGGCTACAGTCGCAAAGGCAACATCGCCAGCGAAACCCAGGCCGCGGCAGCCGGTGGCGTGACCAGCCTGTGTTGCCCGCCCAATACCAAGCCGGTACTGGACACTTCTGCTGTGACCGAGCTGATCCTCGACCGCGCCCGCGAAGCCGGCAATTGCAAAGTGTTTCCCATTGGCGCCTTGAGCAAGGGCCTGGATGGCGAACAACTCGCCGAATTGATCGCCCTGCGTGACGCCGGTTGCGTGGCCTTCGGCAATGGCCTGGAAAGCTTTCGCAGCACGCGCACCTTGTGCCGCGCCCTGGAATACGCGGCCACGTTCGACTTGACGGTGATCTTCCATTCCCAAGACCGCGACCTGGCCGAAGGCGGCCTGGCCCATGAAGGCGCAGTGGCGAGCTTCCTCGGCCTGCCGGGCATTCCGGAAACCGCAGAAACCGTGGCCCTCGCCCGTGACCTGTTGCTGGTGGAACAAAGCGGCGTGCGTGCGCATTTCAGCCAGTTGACCAGCGCCCGGGGCGTGGCTCTGATCGCCCAGGCCCAGGCCCGTGGCTTGCGGGTAACTGCGGATGTCGCCCTGTACCAGCTGATCCTGACGGATGAGGCGCTGATCGACTTCTCCAGCCTTTACCACGTACAGCCCCCGCTGCGCACCAAGGCAGACCGTGACGGTTTGCGTGCGGCGGTGAAGTCGGGTGTGGTGTCGGCGATTTCCAGCCATCACCAACCTCACGAGCGAGACGCCAAGCTGGCACCGTTTGGCGCGACCGAGCCGGGCATCAGCAGCGTGGAGTTGTTGCTGCCATTGGCGATGACGCTGGTGGAAGACGGCTTGCTGGACTTGCCGACACTACTGTCGCGCCTGAGCGCCGGCCCGGCCGAGGCCCTGCGCTTGCCAGCGGGCCAGTTGGCGGTGGGTTCACCGGCGGACCTGGTGCTGTTCGACCTGGCAAGCTCGACGGTGGCTGGTGAGCGTTGGTTGTCCAAGGGCGAAAACTGCCCGTTCATCGGCCACAGCCTGCCGGCGACGGTGCGGTACACCTTGATGGATGGGCGGATCAGCTACCAGGCTTGACGCGCAAGCTCGTTCCCACGCTCTGCGTGGGAACGATCAGTGCTCAGCGCCCGCTGTTGCGCTCGGCATTGCGGATCGAGATCTGCGTGTTCAGCGTCCAGAAGTCATAGAGCACCCCGATCAGGAACAAACCGCCGGTCAGCAGGTAGATCAGGCCGGTGATCCATTTGCCCTGATACATACGGTGCACACCAAACACCCCCAGGAACGCCAACAGAATCCAGGCCACGTTGTATTCAATGGGCCCAGCGGTAAAACGCAGGTCGGCTTCACGGTCCATGGCCGGGATCAGGAACAAGTCGATCAGCCAGCCAATACCCAGCAAGCCGAAGGTGAAAAACCAGATCGTACCGGTCACCGGCTTGCCGTAATAGAAGCGATGAGCCCCGGTAAAACCGAAAATCCACAGTAGGTAACCAATCGCCTTACTGTGGGTGTCGTGCTGCTGACCAACCTGTTGATAGGTGTTCATGAAGGACCTCTTTTGCGTCGATAGATAAATTTTTTCATTTTCTTTGTGACTTTTTTACGGGCGCCCGACGTACGGTAAATGGTATCTTCCTGCCCTCAAAGCCTTGTACCGCCTGCCTTGTGTAGGACAATTGCGGCGAATCGTCGCGTTTTTCCTGAATTTGACCCCAAGGTTCAGTCGACAAACGGCCTGAGAACAGCACAAAAAGCTGTTATAAAGTTGCGCGCAAACCCATAAGAGCCACGCCTAATGCGACCATTTTTCAAGACATGGCTAACCATTTGCCTATTAATGCCACTGGCCGCCCACGCCACCAATCGTGAGCAACGACTTCCGAACGTTAACGGTTTCACCCCTAAAGTCCATAGCACGCCCAGCACTGCCAAAGCGGCAAAGCCGACCGTCAGCCGCCCGACTCAACTGAGCAAGGCCCACGGCAAAGTGCTTTCCACCCAGCTGGCCGTGAACACCAAGCAAAGCAGCAACGTCTTGAGCCGTGCCGTCAACGTGCTCGGTACACCTTATCGTTGGGGCGGCAGCAGCCCAAGTAAAGGGTTCGACTGCAGCGGGCTGGTGAAATATGCATTTAACGATGTAAAAGCGGTGGACCTGCCACGCACCTCCAACGCCATGGCGGCCGGCCATGGGTTGAAGGTTGACCGCAAAGACCTGAAGCCGGGCGATCTGTTGTTCTTCAAGTTGAAGAGCCGCCAGGTGAACCACGTTGCCATCTACCTAGGCAATGACCGCTTTATTCACGCACCGCGCCGTGGCAAGTCGGTGAGCATCGACACGCTGAAAAAGCCGTTCTGGGACAAGAACTACGTGATTGCCAAGCGGGTACTGCCTAAAGAGCAGAACAGCAACCTGCGGATCGTGCAGCGCTAAGCCAGGCACCACTGAAGCTCCCCCTTTGAAATGCAATCAAATGTGGGAGCTGGCTTGCCTGCGATGACGGTGTGTCAGTTGGCAGACAGAGTGCCTGACAGTCCGCTATCGCAGGCAAGCCAGCTCCCACATTGTGTATCTGTGCGTTTTAGATATCTGCCGGCACCCTCGCCTTCTCCCGCGCCTCTTCCCGACTGACCAGGCCCGCGCCCACCAACGCCTTCAAACTCATATCCAGGGTCTTCATCCCCAACGCCCCACCGGTCTGAATTGCCGAAACCATCTGCGCCACCTTGTCCTCACGGATCAAGTTACGAATCGCCGGCGTACCCAGCATGATTTCATGGGCGGCCACACGCCCACCGCCCACCTTCTTCACCAACACCTGAGAGACCACCGCCTGCAACGACTCCGACAGCATCGAGCGGACCATGGCCTTTTCCCCGGCCGGGAAGACGTCCACCAGCCGGTCTATCGTCTTTGCCGCCGACGAGGTGTGCAGAGTGCCGAACACCAGGTGCCCGGTCTCTGCCGCCGTCAGCGCAAGGCGGATGGTTTCCAGATCGCGCAATTCACCCACCAGGATCACATCCGGGTCTTCTCGCAGGGCTGAACGCAGGGCCACCGAGAAACTGTGGGTGTCACGATGCACCTGGCGCTGGTTGACCAGCGCCAGTTTCGGCCTGTGGATAAACTCGATGGGGTCTTCCAGCGTAAGGATATGCTGGCGTCGATGCCGGTTGAGGTCGTCGATCATCGCCGCCAGGGTCGTAGACTTGCCCGAGCCGGTGGGCCCGGTCACCAGCACCAGGCCGCGAGGAAGGCGGGCGATACGCTGGAACACCTCGCCCAATCCCAGCGCCTCCAGGCTCTGGACCTCAGTCGCAATAGCCCGGAACACTGCACCCACGCCGCGATCCTGGCGGAACACGTTCGCCCGGAACCGGGCGACGCCTGGCAATTCGAAGGCAAAATCCGTTTCAAGAGATGTTTCGAAATCCTTTTGTTGATGTTTATTCAGCAACGGGCTCAATAAGTCGACCACTTGGGTAGCGTTCAGCGCTGGCCCATCCAGCGGCCAAACCTCGCCATCAATGCGCAGCATCGGTGCCAGGCCAGCTGACAGATGCAGGTCTGAGGCGCCTCGGCTTACGCTGGCCGTCAGCAATTGCGTGATATCCATAGGGCTTTCCATTTCCAGTAGAATGCCGCGGACTCCATATCCACGGGCGCATCTTGAATGTCGACGATAGCAGACAACATCGGCCTGGTTAGCCAGCGCATCCGCGCCGCAGCCGACGCCGTGCAACGTGACGCAAGCAGCATCCACCTGCTGGCCGTGAGCAAGACCAAACCCGCGCAGGCAGTGCGCGAAGCCTATGCCGCCGGGCTGGGCGACTTTGGCGAAAACTACCTGCAGGAAGCCCTGGGCAAACAGGCGGATTTAACCGACCTGCCCTTGAGTTGGCACTTCATCGGCCCCATTCAATCGAACAAGACTCGCGCTATCGCCGAGCACTTCGCTTGGGTGCATTCCGTGGACCGCCTGAAAATCGCACAACGCCTGTCCGAACAACGCCCGGCCGACCTGCCGCCGCTCAATATCTGCATTCAGGTCAATGTCAGTGGCGAAGCCAGCAAGTCCGGCTGCACACCCGCCGACCTGCCGGCCCTGGCCACGGCGATCAGCGCCCTGCCGCGCTTGAAGCTGCGGGGCTTGATGGCGATTCCCGAGCCGACTGAAGATCGGGCAGAGCAGGATGCGGCGTTTGCCACGGTGCGCGACCTGCAAGCCAGCTTGAACCTGGCGCTGGACACACTTTCCATGGGCATGAGCCACGACCTTGAGTCGGCCATTGCCCAAGGCGCCACCTGGGTGCGGATCGGTACCGCGCTGTTTGGCGCCCGCGACTACGGCCAGCCGTGAAATGGCTGACATCCCTCGAAAATAAGGACCTGTCATGAGCAACACGCGTATTGCCTTTATCGGCGCCGGTAACATGGCGGCCAGCCTGATCGGTGGCCTGCGGGCCAAGGGCCTGGACGCCGAGCAGATCCGCGCCAGCGACCCGGGCGCCGAGACCCGCGAGCGCGTCAGCGCCGAACACGGCATCCAGACCTTCGCTGATAATGCCGAGGCCATCCACGGCGTCGATGTGATCGTGCTGGCGGTCAAGCCCCAGGCCATGAAGGCTGTGTGCGAGAGCCTGCGCCCGAGTCTGCAACCTCACCAATTGGTGGTGTCGATTGCCGCTGGCATCACCTGCGCCAGCATGACCAACTGGCTCGGCGCCCAGCCCATCGTGCGCTGCATGCCCAACACCCCGGCGCTGCTGCGCCAGGGCGTCAGCGGTTTGTATGCCACCGGCGAAGTCACCGCGCAGCAACGTGACCAGGCCCAGGAACTGCTGTCTGCGGTGGGCATCGCCGTGTGGCTGGAGCAGGAACAGCAACTGGATGCGGTTACCGCCGTTTCCGGTAGTGGCCCGGCCTACTTCTTCCTGCTGATCGAGGCCATGACCGCCGCCGGTGTCAAGCTGGGCCTGCCCCACGACGTGGCCGAGCAACTGGCGGAGCAAACCGCCCTGGGCGCCGCGAAAATGGCGGTCGGCAGCGAGGTGGATGCCGCCGAACTGCGCCGTCGCGTCACCTCGCCCGGTGGCACCACACAAGCGGCTATCGAGTCGTTCCAGGCCGGGGGCTTTGAAGCCCTGGTGGAAACAGCACTGGGTGCCGCCGCACATCGTTCAGCCGAGATGGCTGAGCAACTGGGCAAATAGTCGTCCCTTACCAAGGTAATCAAACATGCTCGGAATCAATGACGCTGCCATTTTCATCATCCAGACCCTGGGCAGCTTGTACATGCTGATCGTGCTGATGCGCTTTATCCTGCAACTGGTGCGTGCAAACTTCTACAACCCGCTGTGCCAGTTCGTGGTGAAGGCCACCCAACCACTGCTCAAGCCGCTGCGCCGAGTGATCCCGAGCCTGTTCGGCCTGGACATGTCGTCGCTGGTGCTGGCGTTGCTGCTGCAAATCCTGCTGTTCGTGGTGATCCTGATGCTCAATGGCTACCAGGCCTTCACCGTCCTGCTGTTGCCATGGGGCCTGATCGGGATTTTCTCGCTGTTCCTGAAGATCATTTTCTGGTCGATGATCATCAGCGTGATCCTCTCCTGGGTCGCACCGGGCAGCCGTAGCCCAGGTGCCGAATTGGTGGCTCAGATCACCGAGCCCGTGCTGGCACCCTTCCGTCGCCTGATTCCGAACCTGGGTGGCCTGGATATCTCGCCGATCTTCGCGTTTATCGTGATTCAGTTGCTGCAAAGCTGGGTGATTCCGCGCCTGGCCTACTTTGCTTACATGCCAAAAGAGTTGTTTGGCCTGATCTGAATGCCGTAGCCCCTATGGGAGTTGGCTTGTGTGGGAGCTGGCTTGTCTGCGATAGCATGGCTTGTGCTGATCATTCCCACGCTCTGCGTGGGAATGCAGCCCGTGACGCTCCGCGTCACCAGGGCAGGACGCAGAACGTCCCAAGAGGCATTCCCACGCGGAGCGTGGGAACGATCACGCTAACCCCCGACCATTGCTTGCCGCTAGGGTCCCCGCTCTTTAGACTTACGCCTCATTTAAACGAGAGCAGGGTCGATGCCAGCTGCCTTCCCCCCCGATTCTGTTGGACTGGTCGTGCCACAAGTGGCGCATTTCAGCGAACCCCTGGCCCTGGCCTGCGGCCGTTCGTTGCCAGCCTACGACCTGATCTACGAAACCTATGGCCAACTGAACGCCACGGCGAGCAACGCCGTGCTGATCTGCCATGCCTTATCCGGCCATCATCACGCCGCCGGCTTCCATAGCGTTGACGACCGCAAGCCCGGCTGGTGGGACAGTTGCATCGGCCCCGGCAAGCCCATCGACACCAATAAGTTCTTTGTGGTCAGCCTGAACAACCTCGGCGGCTGCAACGGCTCCACCGGCCCCAGCAGCCTCAACCCGGAAACCGGCAAACCGTTCGGCGCCGACTTCCCAGTGCTGACGGTAGAGGACTGGGTGCACAGCCAGGCACGCCTCGCCGACCTGCTGGGCATCAGCCAGTGGGCCGCCGTGATTGGTGGCAGCCTGGGCGGCATGCAGGCCCTGCAATGGACCATCACTTACCCAGACCGCGTGCGTCATTGCCTGGCCATCGCCTCGGCGCCCAAGTTGTCGGCGCAGAACATCGCCTTCAACGAAGTGGCGCGCCAGGCGATCCTCACCGACCCCGAGTTCCACGGCGGTTCGTTCCAGGAAGCGGGCGTGATCCCCAAGCGCGGCTTGATGCTGGCGCGGATGGTCGGCCACATCACCTACCTGTCCGACGATTCCATGGGCGAGAAATTCGGCCGTGGCCTCAAGAGCGAGAAGCTCAACTACGACTTCCACAGCGTCGAGTTCCAGGTGGAAAGCTACCTGCGTTATCAGGGCGAGGAATTCTCGGGGCGCTTTGACGCCAACACCTACCTACTGATGACCAAGGCTCTGGACTACTTCGACCCGGCCGCCAACCACGATGACGACCTGGCAAAAACCTTCGAGCACGCCACGGCCCAGTTCTGCGTGATGTCGTTCACCACCGACTGGCGCTTTTCGCCGGCACGCTCCCGTGAGCTGGTGGATGCCCTGATGGCCGCCAAGAAAGACGTCTGCTACCTGGAGATCGATGCACCGCAAGGCCACGACGCCTTCCTGATTCCGATCCCGCGTTACCTGCAGGCCTTTAGCAACTACATGAACCGAATCGCACTGTGAGAACGCCATGAGAGCCGACCTGGAAATCATCCAAGACTGGATCCCCGCCGGCAGCCGCGTGCTCGACCTGGGCTGCGGCGATGGCGAATTGCTGAGCTGGCTGCGTGACCACAAGCAAGTCACCGGCTACGGCCTGGAAAACGACCCGGATAACATCGCCCAGTGCGTGGCCAAGGGCATCAACGTGATCGAGCAGGACCTGGACAAGGGCCTGGGCAACTTTGCCAGCAACAGCTTCGATATCGTGGTGATGACCCAAGCCCTGCAAGCGGTGCACTACCCGGACCGCATCCTCGACGAAATGCTGCGCGTGGGCCGCCAATGCATCATCACCTTTCCCAACTTTGGCCACTGGCGCTGCCGCTGGTACCTGGCCACCAAGGGGCGCATGCCGGTCTCCGACTTCCTGCCGTACACCTGGTACAACACGCCGAACATCCACTTCTGCACCTTCGAAGACTTCGAAGCCCTGTGTGGCGAGCGTGAAGCCAAGGTGATCAACCGCCTTGCCGTCGATCAACAGCACCGCCACGGCTGGGCGAGTAAGCTATGGCCCAACCTGTTGGGCGAAATTGGTATCTACCGGGTCAGCAGCCCTGGCCTGACCGACCACAAAGTTGCCGTCTAATCATCTTCAAGAGGGACGTTCATGAGTCGTTTGGCTATTTTTCTATTGACCGCATGCCTGGGCGCCAGCGCCATGGCCGCCGACGCTATCGACGCTAATCGCAAAAAAGACTTCGGCGATATCACCGTTCATTACAACACCTTCACTTCAAGCTTCCTGCCCGCTGAGACCGCCCAAAAAGTCGGTGTGGTGCGCAGCAAGGAGAAGGGGTTGATCAACGTGACCGTGATCAAGGGCGTAAGCCCGGTGGCCGCGCAAGTCACTGGCACGGTCAAGGATTTGGGCGGCAAGAGCGAGATCCTGACGTTCAAGCAGATCGAAGAGAAAAGCGGCATCAGCTACCTCGCGCCCTACTCGGTGACCCAGCGGGAATACAAGACGTTTACCATCAACGTTGAAACCGGCGGCAAGGCCCACGGTTTCCAATTCAACCAAGAACTGTTCCCGGCCGAATGATGAACCTTACCCAACTCGTACTCGCCAGCCACAACGCCGGCAAACTCAAAGAACTGCAAGCCATGCTCGGTGAGTCTGTGCACCTGCGTTCGATTGGCGAGTTCAGCCAGGTCGAACCGGAAGAGACCGGCCTGTCGTTCGTCGAGAATGCCATCCTCAAGGCCCGCAATGCTGCGCGTATCTCTGGCCTGCCGGCCCTAGCGGATGATTCGGGCCTGGCCGTGGACTTCCTCGGCGGCGCCCCTGGCATCTACTCCGCCCGTTACGCCGACGGCAAGGGCGACGCAGCCAACAACGCCAAGCTGCTCGACGCCCTCAAGGACGTGCCGGAGGCCGAGCGTGGTGCGCAGTTCGTCTGCGTGCTGGCCCTGGTGCGGCATGCCGATGACCCGTTGCCGATTCTGTGTGAAGGCCTGTGGCAAGGGCGCATCCTGCAAGCCGCCAGCGGTGAGCATGGGTTTGGCTATGACCCGCTGTTCTGGGTGCCGGAGCGCAATGTCTCCAGCGCCGAACTGAGCCCGGCCGACAAGAACCAGATCAGCCACCGCGCCCGCGCCATGGCGTTGCTGCGCCAGCGCCTGGGCTTGAAATGACCCAGAACACCTCTGCGCAGCCGCTGATCCACGGTGGCGCGCAAACACCACGGGCGGCCCTGCCCCATCTGCCGCCCCTGGCGCTGTACATCCATATCCCGTGGTGCGTGCGCAAATGCCCGTATTGCGACTTCAACTCCCACACCGCCAGCAAAGTGCTGCCGGAAGAAGAGTACGTGGACGCCCTGCTGGCCGACCTGGACCAAGACCTGCACGCCGTGTATGGCCGTAAACTGAGTTCGATCTTCTTTGGCGGCGGCACGCCCAGCCTGTTCAGCGCTGCTGCACTGGGCCGCCTGCTCAAGGGCGTTCAAACGCGTATCCCGTTTACCGACGATATCGAGATCACCCTGGAAGCCAACCCCGGGACGTTCGAACAAGAGAAGTTCGTGGCGTACCGCAAGCTGGGGATCAATCGCCTGTCCATCGGCATCCAGAGCTTCCAGCAAGAGAAGCTTGAAGCTCTGGGCCGCATCCACAATGGCGATGAAGCCGTGCGCGCAGCCGGTATGGCGCGTCAGGCTGGGTTCGATAATTTCAACCTGGATTTGATGCACGGCTTGCCCAACCAGTCCCTGGAGGACGCCTTGGGCGACCTGCGCCAGGCCATTGCACTCAAGCCCACGCACCTGTCCTGGTACCAACTGACCCTGGAACCCAATACCGTGTTCTGGAACCAGCCACCCGCGCTGCCGGAAGACGACACGCTGTGGGATATCCAGGAAGCCGGCCAGGCACTGCTCGCCGAACACGGTTACGCACAATATGAAGTCTCGGCCTACGCCCAACCGGGGCGGCCGGCGCGGCATAACCTCAATTACTGGAGCTTTGGCGACTTTATCGGCATAGGCGCCGGCGCCCACGGCAAGCTCAGCCACCCGGACGGGCGCATCATCCGCACCTGGAAAACCCGTGCACCAAAGGACTACCTCAACCCGGCCAAAAGCTTCCAGGCCGGCGCGAAAGAACTGACCAACGATGAACTGCCGTTCGAGTTCCTGATGAACGCGCTGCGCCTCACCGAAGGGGTTGATGCCAAGCTCTACGCCGAGCGCACCGGCCTCGATCTGGCGAGCCTCGATGAAGGCCGCCGCGACGCAGAACAAAGTGGATTAATGCAGGTCGAACCGTCACGCCTGGCGGCCACCGACCGCGGGCAACTCTTTCTCAATGACCTGTTGCAGAAGTTTTTGAGCTGATAGCTCTTAAGGAAATCGAATGGATCTGGTACTCGACCTGCTCGCCACCGTATCCCGCTGGAGCCGTAGCAACCTGTCGGAAATCTCGTTGGCCCTTGTGGGCTGTTTGCTGGTGCTGTTCGGCGCCGACATCAAGGGCTGGGTCGAAGCACGCCTGGGCAGCATCGCCGGCGCCTTGCGCGTACCCTTGATGGCCCTGCTGTGCCTGATCGGCAGTGGTGCGGCGTTGATCTACGCTACGCCGTGGATTGTGCGGGGATTGAGCCAGTTCAATAACTACAGCCTGGCGCCGGTGTTGATCGTGGTGCTGGTGTTGATTGGCGTGGTAGCAGACCGCCGCTGACCCAGCAGGCACTACAAAACACATGTGGGAGCTGGCTTGCCTGCGATACAGACACCTCGGTGTATCAGTGATACCGAGGTGATGTTATCGCAGGCAAGCCAGCTCCCACATTTGATTGCGTTTCAAGCTGATGACTGTTTAAGCCAGCTTCTCGAACTTCAAATCCCACACCCCATGCCCCAACCGCTCGCCACGGCGTTCGAACTTGGTGATCGGCCGCTCGGCCGGGCGTGGCACGCATTTGCCGTCTTCGGCCAGGTTGCGGTAGCCGGGGGCGACGTTCATCACTTCCAGCATGTATTCCGCGTACGGTTCCCAGTCGGTGGCCATGTGCAGGATGCCGCCCACTTTCAGCTTGCTGCGCACCAGCTCTGCGAAAGACGCCTGGACGATACGGCGCTTGTGGTGACGAGCCTTGTGCCATGGGTCGGGGAAGAACAGCATCAGGCGGTCGAGGCTGTTGTCGGCGATGCAGCGGTTGAGCACTTCAATCGCGTCGCAGTCGTAGACCCGCAGGTTTTTCAGGCCTTGGGTCAGCACACCGTTGAGCAGTGCGCCGACGCCTGGGCGGTGCACTTCCACACCGATGAAATCCTGCTCCGGCGCGGCTGCGGCCATTTCCAGCAGGGAATGGCCCATGCCGAAACCGATTTCCAGGGAGCGCGGGGCCGAACGGCCGAACACTTGGTCATAGTCCACCGGCGCATCGGCCAGGGGCAGTACGAACAGCGGCGTGCCCTGTTCCAGGCCCTTTTGCTGGCCTTCGGTCATGCGGCCGGCGCGCATCACAAAACTCTTGATGCGGCGGTGCTTGGACTCGTCGCCCTCTTCCACGGTGTTCGGCGTTTCGTTTGATTCAGTCATCAATAGCTCTTACTTGATCAGACCATCCAGCGGCGAAGAGGCGCTGGCATAGAGTTTTTTCGGCATGCGCCCGGCGAGGTAGGCCAGGCGGCCCGCGACGATGGCGTGGTTCATGGCTTGGGCCATCATGATTGGTTGCTGGGCATGGGCAATGGCCGAGTTCATCAGCACCGCGTCGCAGCCCAGTTCCATGGCGATGGTCGCATCGGAGGCAGTGCCCACACCCGCATCCACCAATACCGGGATCTTGGCTTCTTCGAGGATGATCTGCAGGTTATACGGATTGCAGATGCCCAGGCCGGAACCGATCAGACCAGCCAGCGGCATCACCGCGATGCAGCCGATTTCTGCCAACTGACGGGCGATGATCGGGTCATCGCTGGTGTAGACCATCACGTCGAAGCCTTCCTTGACCAAGGTCTCGGCGGCCTTGAGGGTTTCGATCACATTGGGGAACAGGGTTTTCTGGTCGGCCAGCACTTCCAGCTTCACCAGGTTGTGGCCGTCGAGCAGCTCACGGGCCAGGCGGCAGGTGCGCACGGCTTCGATGGCGTCGTAGCAGCCAGCAGTGTTTGGCAAAAAGGTGTAGCGCTCCGGCGACAGCACTTCGAGCAAGTTCGGCTCGCCCTCGATCTGGCCGAGGTTGGTGCGGCGTACGGCGAAGGTGACGATCTCGGCACCCGAGGCTTCGATGGCCAGGCGGGTTTCTTCCATGTCGCGGTACTTGCCGGTGCCGACCAGCAGACGGGACTGGTAGGTACGACCGGCCAGGACGAAAGGCTTGTCGCTACGAACGATGCTCATGGGAAATCCTCTGGTTGGATGAGGTTCTGCAGAATGCGTTGCGGCCGTGGCGGGCTAGCCGCCGCCGATGGCGTGGACCACTTCGATCTGGTCACCTTCGGTGAGCACAGTCTCGGCGTGCTGGCTACGCGGGACGATATCCAGGTTGAGCTCCACTGCGACGCGACGCCCGGTCAGGTCCAGACGGGTCAGCAGGGCCGCAACGGTTTCGCCGTCGGGCAGTTCAAAGGGTTCGCCGTTCAACTGAATGCGCATGCCACGGGCCGCCATCGTTTTTAGGGGCCCGCATTCTAGCGCGATTGGAACCTGAAGGTCAGCTCCAAGCGTCAAGCGGTCAAAGCTGCAAACGCCACGCCGCCAGGCCCAGGAAGAACCAGCCGAGCAGGAACGCCAGCCCGCCAAACGGCGTGATGATCCCCAGTTTACTGATGCCGGTCATCGTCAGCACATACAGGCTGCCCGAGAACAGCAGGATACCGACGGTAAACGAAATACCCGCCCAGGTGACCAACCGGCCCGGAATATGCGCCGCCAGCAAGGCCACGCCGAACAGTGCCAGGGCATGCACCAACTGGTAGGTCACGCCGGTATGGAAGATCGCCAGGTAGTCGGCGCTCAGGCGGTTTTTCAGGCCGTGGGCGGCGAAAGCGCCCAGCGCAACGCCGGTAAAGCCGAAAAAGGCAGCCAGCATCAGAAAGCTACGCAGCATGGGGAACTCCAGTCAGACTCATCGGGCAGGGTCTGTATAATGGCCCGCTCAACGGGTTCGGCCAAGCCATCTCTATGCTGCGTGTCCTCTTCAAACGCTTTCTCAACGTCGTGAAATGGTTTGCCATCGGCAGTGTGTTGCTGGTGCTGCTGTTTCGTGTGGTGCCGCCACCGTTCACTGCGCTGATGGTGGAGCGCAAGGTCGAGTCCTGGGTTGACGGTGAGCCTATCGACCTGCAACGCAGCTGGGTGCCGTGGGATGAAATCTCCGACGACCTTAAAGTGGCGGTGATGGCCGGTGAAGACCAGCGCTTCCCGCAACATTGGGGTTTTGATTTCGGCGCGATCCAGGCGGCGATTCTGCACAACGAACGCGGCGGCTCGATTCGCGGTGCCAGCACCTTGAGCCAACAGGTGTCGAAAAACCTGTTCCTGTGGGCCGGGCGCAGCTATTTGCGCAAAGGCCTGGAGGCGTGGTTTACCGGTTTGATCGAAGTGTTATGGCCCAAGCAGCGGATTCTTGAGGTGTACCTCAACAGCGTGGAATGGGATGAAGGTGTGTTTGGCGCAGAGGCGGCGGCGCGGCACCATTTTGGCGTAAGTGCCAAGGGGCTTTCGCGGCAGCAGGCCAGTTACCTGGCGGCGGTGTTGCCCAATCCACGGGTGTGGAGTGCCAGTCATCCGACCGCCTATGTGGCACGGCGAGCGGCGTGGATTCGCCAGCAGATGAGCCAGTTGGGTGGGGAGGGTTACCTGGTGGAGCTGAACAACTCTCGAAAGGCACCCTGGTCCGACTGACACAATACGAGACCTGTGGGAGCTGGCTTGCCTGCGATAGCGGTGGGTCAGTAACCCATGCTTCATCTGACACGGCCTCATCGCAGGCAAGCCAGCTCCCACATTAAACCGAGTTGTACTTGAGACTTTTCGAACACATACAAAAATGCCCCGATCTTTCGACCGGGGCATTTTTTGTTCGCTGCGTTTTAAGCGGCGATCGACAACTTCAGCTTGTTCATCGCGCTTTTCTCAAGCTGACGAATCCGCTCTGCCGACACGTTGTACTTCTGCGCCAGGTCGTGCAGCGTGGCTTTTTCTTCTGCCAGCCAACGCTGGTAGAGAATGTCACGGCTGCGGTCGTCCAGCACTTCCAGCGCTTCGTGCAGGTTGTGGTTGGAGTTGTCGCTCCAGTCGGCGTCCTCCAGTTGACGCGCCGGATCGTACCGGTGGTCTTCCAGATAGTTGGCCGGCGATTGGAAGGCGCTGTCGTCATCCGCTTCGGCGGCTGGGTCGAAGGCCATGTCATGGCCGGTCAGGCGGCTTTCCATCTCGCGCACTTCACGGGGCTCCACACCGAGGCTTTCGGCCACGCGGTGGACTTCTTCGTTGTTCAGCCACGCCAGGCGTTTTTTCTGGCTGCGCAGGTTGAAGAACAGCTTGCGCTGGGCCTTGGTGGTGGCCACTTTCACGATGCGCCAGTTGCGCAGGATGAACTCGTGGATTTCCGCCTTGATCCAGTGCACGGCAAACGACACCAGGCGCACGCCCATTTCAGGGTTGAAGCGCTTCACAGCCTTCATCAGGCCTACGTTGCCTTCCTGAATCAGGTCGGCCTGGGCCAGACCGTAACCGCTATAGCTACGGGCGATATGTACGACAAAACGCAGGTGGGCGAGCACCATCTGCCGAGCCGCCCCCAAATCCTGCTCATAGTAGAGACTCTCGGCCAGTTCACGCTCCTGCTCGGGCGTCAGCAATGGAATGCTGTTGACCGTGTGCACATAGGCTTCCAGGTTCGCACCCGGGACCAAGGCATAAGCAGGTTGCAAAGAAGTGGTCATACGAAAAAACCTCCGACTCACATAACTCGTGCAGTTCAGCACTGCGAAAATTGACCTGGGAACCGTAGGACAAGTTCCCTAAACCGCTGATACGGTCAATACAAACGAAACCACATTAATCTGGCATTAACTACTTCGGCGCCAGCTCACGTAAATGCCGTGCCACCGCAATCCACGCACCGATATACCCCAACAACACCGCGCCAAGCAAGAGACTCAGACCATCGGCTACCGGCACACCGGCCAACGCGAAATCACTGCCGTAGAGCCCCGCCAGGCCGACAACCGCGTCGTTCAACCAATCCAGGCCAAACGCCAGTACGCCCCAGGACAAGACCCCCGCACCCAGGCCATACAGCGCGCCCATGTACAGGAAAGGCCGACGCACATAGCTGTCTGTGCCGCCCACCAGTTTAATCACTTCTATCTCGGTGCGACGGTTTTCAATATGAAGACGAATGGTATTACCTATCACCAAAAGTAATGCAGACACTAATAACACCGTCAGGCCGAACACAAAGCGGTCGCCCAGCTTGAGGATCGCGGCCAGGCGCTCTACCCAGACTAGATCAAGTTGGGCCTGTTGCACCTTCGGCATCCCTGCGAGTTTTTGTCGCAGGGCTTCCAGCGCCGGCTTGTCGACCTCGTTCGGCGTTACCAGCACCACGCCCGGCAGCGGGTTCTGCGGCAGCTCCTTGAGCGCCTCGCCCAGGCCCGATTGCTGCTGGAACTCTTCGAGAGCCTGGTCGCGGCTGATGTACTCGGCCTCGGCTACCCCCGGGATGTTCTTGATGTCGTCACGCAGCGCTTCGCCCTCCTTGCTGCTGGTGTCCAGGTTCAGGTACAGCGAAATCTGCGCCGCCCGCTGCCAGGAACCGCCCAGGCGCTCCACGTTATTAAGCAACAGCGACAAGCCCATCGGCAGGCTCAAGGCCACGGCCATGACCAGGCAGGTGAAAAAGCTGCCGATCGGCTGCTTGCCCAGGCGACGCAGGCTGTCCAGCAGGCTGGCGCGGTGGCTTTCGATCCAGGCGTGCACCAGGGTGCCGAAGTCCGGGCCGTCGTCTTCGTCGTGTTTTTTCTTTTTCGGTTGCGGGTCGGCCGGCTTCGGAGCCACCCGTTCGGATACTTTAGGGCTGCGTGTAGCACTCATACGCCAGCCTCCCCATCGCCGATCAGGCGGCCGCGTTGCAGGGTGAGCATGCGATGGCGCATGCGGGCAATCAGGGCCAGGTCGTGGCTGGCGATCAAGACGCTGGTGCCCAGGCGGTTGATGTCTTCGAACACCCCCATAATCTCGGCCGCCAGGCGCGGGTCGAGGTTACCGGTGGGCTCGTCCGCCAGCAGCAAAGCCGGGCGATGGACGATGGCGCGGGCGATACCGACACGCTGTTGCTGGCCGGTGGACAGGTCGCCGGGGAAGAGGTCGGTCTTGTCCGACAAGGCCACGCGTTCCAGGGCCGAGTCCACGCGTTTGACGATCTCGGCCTTGGACAGCCCGAGGATCTGCAACGGCAGGGCCACGTTGTTGAACACCGTACGGTCGAACAGCAACTGGTGGTTCTGGAACACCACGCCGATCTGGCGGCGCAGGAATGGAATTTGCGCATTGCTGATAGTGGCCAGGTCCTGGCCCGCCAGCAGCAACTTGCCGGTAGTCGGGCGTTCCATGGCCAGCAGCAGGCGCAACAGCGTACTTTTGCCTGCGCCCGAATGGCCGGTGACAAACAAGAATTCGCCGCGACGCACTCGAAAGCTCAGCTCATGCAAGCCCACATGCCCGTTGGCATAGCGTTTACCGACCTGTTCGAATCGAATCATGAACGCTCCCGCTCGGCAAACAGTGCCTGTACAAAGGGTTCGGCTTCAAAGGTGCGCAGGTCGTCGATGCCTTCACCGACGCCGATATAACGAATCGGCAACCCGAACTGTTTGGCCAGGGCGAAAATCACACCGCCCTTGGCCGTGCCGTCGAGCTTAGTCAATGCCAGGCCGGTCAGCTGCACCGTCTGGTTGAATTGCTTGGCCTGGCTGATGGCGTTCTGGCCAGTACCGGCGTCGAGCACCAGCAGGACTTCATGGGGTGCATCGGCGTCGAGCTTGCCGATCACGCGGCGCACTTTCTTCAGCTCTTCCATCAAGTTGTCTTTGGTGTGCAGGCGACCGGCGGTGTCGGCGATCAGCACGTCAATGTTACGGGCCTTGGCGGCCTGCACGGCATCGAAGATCACCGAAGCCGAGTCGGCGCCGGTGTGCTGGGCGATCACCGGGATCTTGTTGCGCTCGCCCCACACCTGCAACTGCTCGACGGCGGCGGCACGGAAGGTGTCACCGGCGGCGAGCATGACTTTCTTGCCTTCACCTTGCAGCTTCTTGGCCAGCTTGCCGATGGTGGTGGTCTTGCCAGCGCCATTAACCCCTACAACGAGGATGACGAACGGCTTTTTCGGCGTGATCACCAGCGGCGCTTCAACCGGTTTGAGCATGGCGGCCAGCTCAGCCTGCAGGGATTTGTACAGCGCATCGGCGTCGGTCAACTGCTTGCGCGCGACCTTCTGCGTCAGGCTCTGGATGATCACGGCGGTGGCTTCGACGCCCACGTCGGCGGTGAGCAGGCGGGTCTCGATGTCTTCGAGCAACTCGTCATCAATGACTTTCTTGCCCAGGAACAGGCTGGCCATGCCTTCGCCAATACTGGCGCTGGTCTTGCTCAGGCCCTGCTTGAGGCGTGCAAAGAATCCGGTTTTGCTGGTTTCGGTGGTGGCGACGACAGGCTCTGGCTCGATAGCGGCAGGTGCAGCGACAACCGGTGCGGACACTTCAACGACGGGCGGTATTTCAGCCACAACCTCTACCGGCGCCGGCTCAACCACTGCAGGAATCGGCGGCACGACGTGCTCGGCCTGAACATCCTCAACCAATGCCACGGGTTCTTCGGCCACGGGCAGCTCTAACCAGGGCTTGTGCTCAGGCTCAGGCTCAGGTTCCGGCTCGGCCTCGACGACCGGCTGCAACACCGGCTCAGCCATCGGTAACACCACCGGAACTGGCGTCTCGGCAACCGGTTCGGCTTCTATTACGGGTTCAGGGGTCGGTTCAGCGTGAACCTGCGGCTGTTCGACGACGGGTTCCTGCGGCTTTTTGCGCAGCCATCCGAACAGGCCTTTCTTCTCGCCAGCCGCAGCTGGGGTCTTCTTGTCGTCGTTGGAACCAAACATGGAGACGGCTATCTCAAGGTAGCGACGCGCCACAGGGTGCGCCGGTAAATAAAATTCGATGCGTAACAGACTGTTTTTTAGCCAGCTCGTTCATGCGCAACATTTTGTAAGGCCTAAATAGGGCCTTCACAAGACAGCCGCAGTGGCCGTCCTTAAGTCGGACCAGTATCCTAGCACCTCCTCGCCCGCCGACGCTAAGACCAAGCGGGCAGCCCAACAGGTTTAAAAACGAATGAATGCTCTAGCCCGCCGCGCCGCAGGCCTGCTGTTCAGCACAGTTTGTCTGCCTCTCTCAGCTTTGGCTGCCGATCCACAACCCACCCATGAATTCACCCTCGATAACGGCCTTAAAGTGGTCGTGCGCGAAGATCATCGCGCGCCGGTGGTGGTTTCCCAGGTCTGGTACAAGGTTGGCTCAAGCTACGAAACCCCGGGCCAGACCGGTTTGTCCCACGCCCTGGAACACATGATGTTCAAGGGCAGCGCCAAGGTCGGCCCCGGCGAAGCCTCGCTGATCCTGCGCGACCTGGGCGCCGAAGAAAATGCGTTCACCAGCGACGACTACACCGCGTATTACCAGGTATTGGCCCGTGACCGCCTGGGCGTAGCCTTTGAGCTGGAAGCCGACCGCATGGCCAGCCTGCGCCTGCCGGCCGACGAGTTCAGCCGTGAAATCGAGGTAATCAAAGAAGAACGCCGCCTGCGCACCGACGATAACCCCATGTCCAAGGCGTTCGAGCGCTTCAAGGCCATGGCGTTCCCGGCCAGTGGCTACCACACGCCGACCATTGGCTGGATGGCCGACCTGGACCGCATGAAGGTCGAGGAACTGCGCCACTGGTACCAATCCTGGTACGTGCCGAACAACGCCACTCTGGTGGTGGTCGGCGACGTGACCCCGGACGAGGTGAAAAACCTCGCCCAACGTTACTTCGGCCCGATCCCCAAGCGTGACGTGCCGCCGGCAAAAATCCCGATGGAACTGGCCGAGCCCGGCGAGCGCCTGCTGACCCTGCACGTGCAGACCCAACTTCCGAGTGTGATCCTGGGCTTCAACGTGCCCGGCCTGGCCACCGCTGAAGACAAACGTTCGGTGCAGGCCCTGCGCCTGATCTCGGCCCTGCTGGACGGCGGCTACAGTGCACGGATCTCCGAGCAACTGGAACGCGGTGAGGAACTGGTGTCCGCGGCTTCCACCAACTACGACGCCTACACCCGTGGCGACAGCCTGTTTACCCTCTCGGCCACGCCGAACCAGCAGAAGAAGAAAACCGTGGCCCAGGCCGAAGCCGGCCTGTGGCGCCTGCTCGATGAGTTGAAGGCCAAGCCGCCGACCGCCGAAGAACTGGAGCGCATCCGTGCCCAGGTGATTGCCGGCCTGGTGTACCAGCGTGATTCCATCACCAGCCAGGCCACGGCCATCGGCTCCCTGGAAACGGTCGGCCTGTCCTGGAAACTCATGGACACCGAGCTTGCCGACCTGCAAAGCGTGACCCCGGAAGACATCCAGAAGGCCGCACGCACTTATTTCACCCGCGAACGTCTGAGCGTCGCCCATGTTTTGCCTGAGGAGACCGCTCATGAGTGATCGCAAAAACAGCCGCCTGATCCTGCCCGGCCTGATCGCCGTCACCCTGATGGCGGCCAGCGCCGTTTACTTCTTGCGCCCCAGCGAGTCGGTCGCCAGCCAGGCCCTGGACAAGGCTCAAACGGCCAGCACCCTGCAATCCCTGGCGGAACTGGATGGCAAGGCACCGACCAACCGCAAGCTCGACGTACAAACCTGGACCACCACCGAAGGCGCCAAGGTGCTGTTCGTCGAAGCCCATGAACTGCCGATGTTCGACATGCGCCTGCTGTTCGCCGCCGGCAGCAGCCAGGATGGCGACGTGCCAGGCCTGGCACTGATGACCAACGCCATGCTCAACGAAGGCGTGCCGGGCAAGGATGTCAGCCAGATCGCCAGCGGGTTCGAAGGCCTGGGGGCCGACTTTGGCAACGGCGCCTACCGCGACATGGCGCTGGTGACCCTGCGCAGCCTGAGCGACAGCGCCAAGCGCGACGCCGCCCTGTCACTGTTCAACCAGGTGATCGGCCAGCCGACATTCCCGGCAGACTCGCTGGCACGCATCAAGAACCAGATCCTGGCCGGTTTCGAGTACCAGAAGCAGAACCCCGGCAAACTGGCGAGCATCGAGCTGTTCAAGCGCCTGTACGGCGACCACCCTTACGCGCACCCGAGCGAAGGCACCCCCGAGAGCGTGCCGAAGATTACCCTGGCGCAGTTGCAGGCGTTCCACGCCAAGGCCTATGCGGCGGGTAACGCGGTAATTGCAGTAGTGGGCGACCTGACCCGCGCCGAAGCCGAAGCCATGACGGCCAAGGTCTCCGCCTCGCTGCCCAAGGGGCCGGCGATGGCCAAGATCGCCCAGCCGACCGAGCCAAAAGCCGGCCTGAGCCGTATCGAGTTCCCGTCCAAGCAAACCCACCTGCTGTTTGCGCAGTTGGGCATCGACCGTGCCGACCCGGATTACGCAGCCTTGTCCCTGGGTAACCAGATCCTCGGCGGCGGTGGCTTCGGCACTCGCTTGATGAGCGAAGTGCGTGAAAAGCGCGGCCTGACCTACGGCGTGTATTCCGGTTTCTCACCGATGCAGGTGCGCGGCCCGTTCATGATCAACCTGCAGACCCGCGCCGAAATGAGCGGTGGCACCTTGCGCCTGGTGGAGGACGTATTGGCTGACTACCTCAAGACCGGCCCGACGCAAAAGGAACTGGATGACGCCAAGCGCGAGCTGGCCGGCAGCTTCCCGCTGTCCACCGCCAGCAACGCCGATATCGTCGGGCAGTTGGGTGCCATGGGTTTCTACAACCTGCCGCTGAGCTATCTGGAAGATTTCATGAAACAATCCCAGGCCCTGACCGTCGATCAGGTCAAGGCTGCAATGAACAAACACTTGAGCGCCGACAAGATGGTCATCGTGACCGCCGGCCCGACGATTGCGCAAAAGCCACTACCGCCCCCCACTGATAAACCTGCCGAGCAGCCGCTCGGGGTTCCGGAGCATTAATGGCCAGTTCATCTCGCCCGAAAAAACCTGTCCACAACGTGCATAACGGTGTGGGCCAACTGCGCATCATTGGCGGTGAATGGGGCAGCCGCAAGCTGAGCTTCCCCGACGTTGTGGGCCTGCGCCCGACGCCTGATCGCGTGCGTGAAACCCTGTTCAACTGGCTCGCGCCGTACATAGGCGGGGCCAAAGTGCTGGACCCGTTCGCCGGCAGCGGCGCGCTGTTCCTGGAGGCGCTGTCCCGTGGCGCGGCCCAGGGCCAGGCGCTGGACGCCAGCAATGTGGCGGTGTCCAGCCTCAAGGAGCACCTGGGCACGCTGCGTTGCACCACCGGCCAGGTGCAGACGGCCGACGCGCTGCGCTACCTGGAAACCCAGGCGGCGACTGAATACGATGTAGTGTTCCTCGACCCACCGTTCAACCAGAACCTGCTACCGGCCGTCTGCACTCTGCTGGAAGAACGCCAGTGGCTGGCACCGGATGCCTGGATCTACACTGAGAGCGAGACCGCGCCCTCCACGCTCGGCCTGCCAAGTGGCTGGCGCCTGCACCGGGAGCAGAAGTCCGGGCGGGTGTATTACGCGTTGTGGCATCGTTTGGTCGAAAACGCCGCCTGATCGTGTGGCTAGAGATTGCTCCCGCTGGGCTGCGAAGCGGCCCTGAAACCTGCCAAGGTGTTCCGACTGAATAAACGCAGTGTTCTTGATGGGGCCGCTACGCGGCCCAGCGCGAGCAAGCTCGCTCGCCACAGTGAGTTCACTTGCCACCGAGAGCGTCATGACCCCTTCTTGCGACCTGTTCAAACCCGCCTTCGGCCTCGGCAACCCCCACTTGCAGACACTGTGGGGGCCGCTGTGGCGGCCGACCACCCACATCGAGCGTCAGCGTGAGCGCCTGTGGCTGGAGGATGGCGACTTCCTCGATCTCGACTGGCATGGCCCCCATGACGTGCAAGCGCCCTTGGTGCTGGTGCTGCATGGGCTGACCGGTTCGTCCAATTCACCCTATGTGGCCGGCCTGCAAAAAGTCCTCGCGACCCAAGGCTGGGCCAGTGCCGCGTTGAACTGGCGCGGCTGCTCGGGCGAGCCCAACCTGCTGGCTCGCAGTTATCACTCCGGCGCCAGCGAAGACCTGGCGGCAGCGATTGCTCATCTGCGCGCCAAGCGGCCGTTGGCGCCCTTGTATGCGGTGGGTTATTCCCTGGGTGGCAATGTGTTGCTCAAGCATCTGGGGGAAACCGGCAAGGCCTCGGGTCTGCAGGGCGCGGCGGCGGTATCGGTGCCGTTTCGCCTGGATCAATGCGCCGATCGCATCGGCCTGGGGTTCTCGCGGGTATATCAGAAGCACTTCATGCGCGAGATGCTGACGTACATCCGCGTCAAGCAACGCCAGTTCCTGCAGGACGGTCGTGAGGATGGGCTCAAAACCCTGGAGGCCCTTGGTTCCCTGGAAAAGATGCGCACATTCTGGGACTTCGACGGGCGGGTAACCGCGCCGCTGCATGGTTTCATCAGTGCTGAAGACTATTATCGCCGCGCATCGAGCCGCTATTACCTGGGCAATATCCGTACGCCTACGTTGATTATCCAGGCGGCCGATGACCCTTTTGTGTTTGCGCACAGCTTGCCTGATGCGCGTGAACTGTCGGACTGTACTGAGTTCGAGTTGCTGGCCAAGGGCGGGCATGTGGGGTTTGTGGAGGGTTCGCTGAAGCGCCCTGGTTACTATTTGGAGCGCCGGATCCCGCAATGGCTCCAGACCCAATACGGTCAATAGTGTGGGAGCTGGCTTGCCTGCGATAGCGGTGGGCCAGCCAACGTTGAGGTGGCTGACACTCTGCTATCGCAGGCAAGCCAGCTCCCACACTTTGATGAAGTGCTCACACCTATCGTTTAATCGCCCTGCGCAATTTCCCGGGCTGGATCGGTAATCCACTCACTCCACGACCCCGCATACAACTTGCCCAACGGGTACCCCGCCAGGCTCAACGCAAACAGGTTATGGCACGCCGTCACCCCAGACCCGCAATACGCCACCAGCTCCTGAGCCGGGCGCCCTTGCAACTGCGCGGCAAAGCGTTGCTTGAGCTGATCAGCCGGCAAGAAACGACCATCACTGCCCAGGTTTTCACTGAACGCCGCACATTGCGCACCAGGGATATGCCCGGCAATCGGATCGATGGGCTCCACTTCGCCACGAAAGCGCGGCTGGGCGCGGGCGTCGATCAAGGTCAGGCCAGGTTGGCCCAGGCGTTTTTGCAGGTGTTCGGCATCCAGCAACAGACGATTATCCGGCGTACCGTCGAAGGTACCTGGCGCAACCACAGGCGCGTCCAGGCTCAAGGGGAAACCGGCGGCATGCCAGGCCTTGAGGCCACCATCCAGAATAAACACGCCATCACGCTTGCCCAGCCAGGCCAGCAGCCACCAGGCACGGGCGGCGTAGGCACCGGGGCCGTCGTCATACAGCACCACATCGGTGTCGGCACTGATGCCCCAGGCCCGCAGTTGCCTGGCGAACGTGTCCGCCGCCGGCAAAGGATGACGACCGGTCACGCCCTTGGTCACCGGGCCGCTCAGGTGGCGCTCAAGGTCGGCGTATTGCGCGCCCTCGATATGCCCTTCGGCGTAACTGCACAAGCCGTAGTCCGGGTCTTCCAGGGCAAAGCGGCAATCCAGGATCACCCACCCGCTCGACTGTTGGCGCTCGGCCAATTGCGGGGGGCTGATCAGTTGGGCAAGCGGCATGACTGACTCCTGTGCATACAAAGGGGAAAGGTCTTACTTCACTTCTTCCAGTGCCTGATTCAACGGCACGTAAAACTCTTTGAACAAGGCATCCACCGCCTCTTTAGCCTGTGGCGTAACGAACCCCGCCTCCAGCACCAGCACCTGGTACACCCCGCGCTTGATCGCCTCGGCGCTCAGGTGGGTGGATTTTTCATTGGTGGTACACAAAAAACGCACCCACGAGGTAAGGATGATCCACGCATTCAGGGTCAGGGCTTCGGTTTGCACCGGGTCCATATTGAGAATGCCGGCATCGACAAAGCCTTGGTAGATCGCGCCGCCCTGGATCAGGCAACGCTGGGAAAAACGCCGGTAGCCGGTCGCCAGTTCCGGGTCGCTCTCCAGCAGGTGTTCGAGGTCGCGATGCAGGAAGCGATAACGCCACATGCCGGCCAATACGGCTTGCAGGTAAAAGCGTTTATCCTCCACCACCATCGTGCGTCCCTGGGGTGGGCGCAGGAAACTGTCTACCAACGCTTCATATTCGCGGAACAGCACGGCGATGATCGCCTGCTTGTTAGGGAAGTGGTAGTACAGGTTGCCCGGGGAAATTTCCATGTGGGCGGCAATGTGGTTGGTACTGACACTGCGCTCGCCCTGCTGGTTAAAAAGCTCCAGGCTGGTTTGCACAATGCGCTCGCTGGTCTTTACTCGTGGTGCCATAGGGGATCAGCTTCTATACACGGGATGGGGCATCTTACGGCCTAACCCGGCCAGGATAAATCTGGATGTTACTGCAATGTTATTTGACAATTTAGAGCAATGACTCTAAAAATCCAGGCAGACCAATAACAATCGGTGCCGCGCCATGTCTGCCAACGTTGCCTACCTGCAAGATTCCCAGGCGCTGGATCAGCTCCAGAACCTGTTCAACGCCCAACGCCGCGCCTTCGTCGCCAACCCGATGCCGCCGGCCGGGCAGCGCCAGCAATGGCTCAAGGCTTTGCGGGATCTGCTGAGCGACGAACGCCAGGCGCTGATCTATGCGATCAGCCAGGACTTCAGCCATCGCAGCGCCGACGAAACCCTGTTTGCCGAATTGATGCCTAGCCTGCATGGCATTCACTACGCGAGCAAACACCTCAAGGGCTGGATGAAACCTTCCCGCCGCGCTGTAGGCATTGCCTTCCAGCCCGCCTCAGCCAAAGTCATTTACCAGCCATTGGGCGTCGTCGGCGTCATCGTGCCGTGGAACTACCCGCTATACCTGGCCATCGGCCCGTTGGTGGGGGCATTGGCGGCCGGTAACCGAGTGATGCTCAAGCTCAGCGAGTCCACGCCGGCCACCGGTGAGCTGCTCAAGGCGTTGCTGGCCAAGATCTTCCCCGAGGACCTGGTGTGCGTCGTGCTGGGCGAAGCTGACGTGGGCATGGCGTTTTCCAAGTTGCGCTTCGATCACCTGCTGTTCACCGGCGCTACCAGCATAGGCAAGCACGTGATGCGTGCGGCGGCCGAAAACCTCACGCCGGTGACTCTGGAGCTAGGCGGCAAATCGCCAGCCATTGTCTCGGCCGATGTGCCACTCAAGGACGCCGCCGAACGCATCGCCTTCGGCAAAACCTTGAACGCCGGGCAAACCTGCGTGGCGCCAGATTATGTGCTAGTACCGGAAGATCGCGTGGAAGGCTTTGTCGAGGCCTATTCCAAAGCCGTGCGCGGGTTTTATCCGACGCTGGTCGACAACCCGGACTACACCGCCATCATCAACGAACGCCAACTGGCCCGGCTCAATGCCTACGCCAAGGACGCCACCGACAAAGGCGCCACCTTGATCCCGCTGTACGAGCAGGGCCAGGCGCGGCGAATGGTCCACAGCCTGCTGTTGAATGTCAGCGACGACATGACCGTGATGCAGGACGAAATCTTCGGCCCGCTCCTGCCCATCGTGCCGTATCGCGGCCTTGACCAAGCCTTTGCCTACATCAACCAGCGACCTCGACCACTGGCCTTGTATTACTTCGGCTACAACAAAGGCGAACAAGCGCGGGTGCTCCACGAAACCCACTCCGGTGGCGTGTGCCTGAACGACACCTTGCTGCACGTCGCTCAGGACGATATGCCGTTCGGTGGCATCGGCCCGTCAGGCATGGGCCATTACCACGGTCACGAAGGTTTCCTGACGTTCAGCAAGGCCAAGGGTGTGCTGGTCAAACAGCGCCTGAACGCAGCGAAGTTGATCTACCCGCCTTATGGCAAGTCGATCCAGAAGCTGATCCAGAAGCTGTTTATCCGCTGATAACCGCCACCTTCGGGACTATAAAAACAATGAACCCCAGCCTGACTGATTCACCCGCGCTGTCACGGCGCGGCGTCTTGAAAATCGGCCTGTGTGCCAGCGCCTTCCTCGCCACCGCCGGGTTGGGCGCCAGCCTCAGCGGTTGCTCCAGCAGTACGCCGGCCAGCGGCTTTGCGATGTTGCGCGCCAGCGACTTGCCGTTCTTGCGGGCGGTAATCCCGGTGCTGCTAGAAGGCGCGGCCAGTGCTGAACAAGTGCTTGCCGGTATTGAGGGCACCCTGAAAAAGCTCGATTACAGCCTGCAGCACTTGTCCCCCGAGATGTTCAAGCTCACCCAGCAATTATTCGACGTACTGGGCATGGGCATCACCCGTGGCCCGCTGACCGGTATCTGGGGCAGTTGGGAAAATGCCAGCAGCGAACAGATCCGCAATTTCCTGCACCGCTGGGAAAACAGCTACCTGAACCTTTTGCGCATGGGCCAGGGCTCGCTGCTCAAGCTAGTGATCATGGCCTGGTACTTCCGGCCCGAGTCCTGGGCCCATTGCGGCTACCCCGGCCCGCCCAAGATCTAGCCTGGGCCATCCCCCAAGATTGCATCTTCCTACAAGAATAAGAGAGCACACCTATGCCCGTACCCGATCTGTTCCGCGACGGCCTGGCCCGTGGCTGGAAAACCCACAATGGCGCCGCCCTGGATAACGACCTGACCCTGGAAGCGGATGTCGCCATCATCGGCAGCGGCGCCGGGGGCGGTACCACGGCTGAAATCCTCAGCGCCGCCGGCTACAAAGTGTTGCTGATCGAAGAAGGCCCGCTCAAGACCAGTAGTGATTTCAAACTGCTGGAAGACGAAGCCTACGCCAGCCTTTACCAGGAAGGCATCGGGCGGATGAGTAAGGACGGCGCTATCACCATCCTGCAGGGCCGGGCCGTGGGCGGTACCACCTTGATCAACTGGACCTCCAGCTTTCGCACCCCTGACGCTACCCTCGCGCATTGGGCCAGCGAATATGCGGTCAAAGGCCACAGCAGCGCCGAAATGGCGCCCTGGTTCGAAAAAATGGAGCAGCGCCTGGGCATCGCGCCGTGGGCGCTGCCGCCGAATGCCAACAACGATGTGATCCGCAAAGGCTGCGAAAAGCTCGGCTACAGCTGGCATGTGATCCCGCGCAATGTGCGCGGTTGCTTCAACCTGGGGTATTGCGGCATGGGCTGCCCGGTCAACGCCAAGCAGTCAATGCTGGTGACCACCATCCCGTCCACTCTGGAAAAAGGTGGCGAACTGCTTTACCTGGCCCGCGCCGAACGGCTGAAATACAGCGGCGACACCATCAGCAGCCTCGAATGCGTGGCCATGGACGAACGCTGCGTAGCGCCCACCGGGCGCAAGATCAGCGTGAAAGCCAAGCACTATGTGCTGGCGGGCGGCGGCATCAACAGCCCGGCCCTGATGATGCGCTCCGACGCGCCCGACCCACACTCGCGGCTGGGCAAGCGCACCTTCCTGCACCTGGTCAACTTCTCCGCCGGGCTGTTCGACGAGGTGATCAACCCCTTCTACGGTGCGCCGCAATCCATCTACTCCGACCACTTCCAATGGCAGGACGGCACTACCGGCAAAATGTCCTACAAACTGGAAGCACCGCCCCTGCATCCAGGCCTGGCGAGCACCCTGTTTGGTGGCTATGGCAACCAGAACGCCCTGGACATGAACCAATTACCCCACACTCACGCCATGCTCGCCCTGCTGCGCGACGGCTTTCACCCCGACAGCCCAGGCGGCACGGTGGAGTTACGCGGTGACGGCACCCCAGTGCTCGACTATCAGGTCTCGCCCTACGCCTGGGACGGCCTGCGCCGGGCCTTCCACAGCATGGCCGAGATTCAGTTCGCGGCGGGGGCCAAATCGGTCAAGCCCCTGCATCACGACGCGCGCTTTGTGAACAACTTGGCCGAAGCCCGCAGCGTGATCGACGGTCTGAACCTGGAACTGCATCGCACCACCCTGGGCAGCGCCCACGTGATGGGCGGTTGCGCCATGGGTGAAGACCCAAAAAATGCCGTTGCCGACAGCCTGGGTCGCCATCATCAGTTGCGCAACCTGTCGATCCACGATGGCTCGCTGTTCCCCACCAGCATTGGCGCCAACCCGCAATTGTCGGTGTACGGACTGACCGCGCAACTGGCGAGCGCATTGGCCGAACGTCTGAAAACGGCATGAAAAGACAGGGTATTCACGGTATCTATCTACATAAGTCGACTTGGCCCACCGGTAATGCTGCGATACCATCCGGTTCCCCAACGGACTCCGCCAGGACGACGCGATGAACCGAGTGTTGTACCCAGGTACCTTCGACCCGATTACCAAAGGCCATGGCGATCTGGTCGAACGCGCCTCTCGCCTGTTCGACCATGTGATCATCGCGGTCGCGGCCAGCCCCAAGAAAAACCCGCTGTTTCCCCTGGAACAACGTGTGGAGCTGGCGCAAGAGGTCACCAAGCACCTGCCGAATGTGGAAGTAGTGGGCTTTTCGACATTGCTGGCGCATTTCGCCAAGGAGCAGAACGCCAATGTGTTCCTGCGTGGCCTGCGTGCGGTGTCGGACTTCGAATACGAATTCCAGCTGGCCAACATGAACCGCCAATTGGCGCCGGACGTGGAAAGCCTGTTCCTGACGCCGTCGGAGCGTTATTCGTTCATTTCCTCGACGTTGGTTCGTGAAATCGCCGCTTTGGGCGGAGATATCACCAAATTCGTGCATCCAGCCGTGGCCGATGCGCTGACGCTGCGCTTCAAGAAGTAAGGCTGCTCGGTCGGTGCCTGCTCGCACTGCGGGCGCCAATGCGGCACAATTGCGCGCATTAGTTTTCAGATGCCTTGGCAGAGTGCCCTGGCAGGAGTTTCCATGTCCCTGATCATCACCGACGATTGCATCAACTGCGACGTCTGCGAACCCGAGTGCCCGAACGCCGCCATTTCCCAGGGCGAAGAGATCTACGTGATCGACCCTAACCTGTGCACCCAGTGCGTCGGTCACTACGACGAACCGCAGTGCCAGCAGGTATGCCCGGTGGATTGCATTCCGCTGGACGAGGCACACCCTGAGACGGAAGAGCAGTTGATGGAGAAGTACCGCAAGATTACCGGTAAGGCCTAAACCTCTTCATTGCCCCTAAGGGCCTCATCGCAGGCAAGCCAGCTCCCACACTTGGATATATGAATACATTCAAATGTCGGAGCTGGCTTGCCTGCGATAGCAATATCAGCCTTCACCCAGCAATCAGCTCTGACACCTGGGGCAAAACACACTCGCCCGCTGCCCCAGCACCACATTGCGCAGCTCAGTGCCGCAGACCTTGCATGCCTCGCCGCCCCGGCCATACACGAACAGTTCCTGCTGGAAATACCCCGGCTGCCCATCGCCGCCGATAAAGTCCCGCAACGTGGTGCCGCCCCGCTCGATGGCAGCAGCCAGCACCCGCTTGATTTCAATCGCCAGCTTCAGATAACGCCCGCGTGAAATACCCCCGGCGGCGCGGCGTGGGTCAATCCCAGCTGCAAACAGCGCCTCGGTCGCATAGATATTGCCCACGCCCACCACCACCGCGTTGTCCATGATGAACGGCTTCACCGCCATGGACTTACCGCGAGACAGCTGGAACAAGCGCTCGCCATCAAACAGGTCGGTCAACGGCTCCGGCCCCAGCCGCATCAGCAGCTCATGGTTGTGCGGGTCGTGGCTCCAGAGCATCGCACCGAAGCGCCGCGGGTCGGTGTAGCGCAGGGCCATGCCCGATTCCAGCTCGATATCCACGTGCTCATGCTTGGCCGCGGGCATGCCGACTTCCACCAGGCGCAAGTTGCCCGACATGCCCAGGTGGCTGATCAAGGTGCCCACTTCGGCATTGATCAACAGGTATTTGGCCCGGCGCTCCACCAGCACGATGCGCTGCCCTGACAGGCGCACATCCAGGTCTTCCGGAATCGGCCAGCGCAGGCGCCGCTCACGCACCACCACGCGGCTGACGCGCTGGCCTTCCAGATGCGGGGCAATGCCGCGTCGGGTGGTTTCGACTTCTGGTAACTCGGGCATATGTACCTCTTGAATGACGGGTCAGTGCGCGCCCAGTTCGCGGATCGACAACTTCAGGCTCTCGAAGTCGTAGTCCGACAGGCCCACGTAATCCAGCACCAGATGGCCGATGGCGTTCCACTCATGATCCACTGGCTGATTGCCCAGTACGCGATAGGACGAACAGATATGCTCGGCCATCTTCAAAATGGCCAGCAGGTTCTTGAGCTGTGGGTTGCGCGACGTCTCATCGCTGAAAATCGCCAGGGCGTTATGGTGATTGGCGATGGCGTCGGTGACATGCTCCGGCAGGCGCCAGGACTTGGCGGTGTAGTAGCCGACTACCGCATGGTTGGTGTGGAACGCTTTGTTTTCGGTGTCGACCACGCGGCAATCCGGGGCGGCATTGGCGTATGCATCTTCCAGCACCGCCATGTAATTGGGGAAGCGCTTGAGCATCAGCGGCACGCCACAATCATGGAACAGGCCCAAGGCATAGGCTTCGTCCACGGCCTGGGAACCGGTGCGCTTGGCCAGGGTGAGGCAGGTCATGGCCACATCCTGGGCGGTGTCCCAGAAGCGGTTGAGGGTGACGATGGTGTCGTCGCACATCTCACCCTTGATCGACTGCGCGTTGATCAAATTGATGATCGAACGGCTGCCCAGCAGGTTCACCGCACGCTGGATCGAAGCGATTTTGTTGCTCAGGCCGTAATACGGCGAATTGACGATCTTGAGCAGTGCACCGGACAAGCCCGGGTCCTGGGAGATCAGCCGCGCAATCACTTCCAGGTCCGGATCGGGCATGTACTGCTCCATCTGCAAATCCACCATGATTTGCGGTTGAGGCGGCACGCTGATGCCTTGCAGGGCCTGTTGGATCTGCTCGGGGGAAAGCTCTTGGGACATAAGTACACACTCTGGGCTAGGCGCGAATTCTACCCCTTATGCCGATGTGGCCGACACCCAAAAACCCAAGTGAAACCCGATCGAATGTGGGAGCTGGCTTGCCTGCGATAGCATCACCACCGTACGTCTGATACACCGCGCCGCCCGCATCGCAGGCAAGCCAGCTCCCACATGAAAGAGTGCGCAAAGGGTATACTCCCGCTCTTTTTTCCGGAGCGACGTCATGTCCCTGCCAAGCCTGCGTCTCAAAGCCAACGCCGATCGTCGTTTGCGCAACGGCCACCTGTGGGTCTACAGCAACGAAATCGACGTGGCCGCCACCCCACTCCACGGCTTCCAGACAGGCGACCAGGCTATCCTGGAAGCGGCCGGCGGCAAGACCCTGGGCATCGTGGCCATGAGCCCGAACAACCTGATCTGCGCCCGCCTGCTGTCGCGCGACATCAAGTTGCCGCTGGACAAGTCGCTGCTGGTGCACCGCCTCAACGTCGCGCTGTCCCTGCGTGACCGCCTGTTCGACAAGCCGTTCTACCGCCTGGTCTACGGTGATTCCGACCTGCTGCCGGGCCTGGTGGTCGACCGTTTCGGCGACATCCTGGTGGTACAGATCGCCTCGGCGACCATGGAAGCGCATAAAGAAGATGTGATCGCCGCGCTGACCCAAGTGCTCAAGCCCAGCGGCATCCTGTTCAAGAACGACTCCGCCGCGCGCGACGCCGAAGGCCTCAACCGCTACGTCGAAACCGTATTCGGCCTGGTGCCGGAGTGGGTGGCGCTGGAAGAGAACGGCGTCAAGTTCGAAGCCCCGGTGATCCAGGGCCAGAAAACCGGCTGGTTCTACGACCACCGCATGAACCGCGCCCGCCTGGCCCCGTATGCCAAGGGCAAGCGTGTACTGGACCTGTACAGCTACATCGGCGGCTGGGGCGTGCAAGCTGCAGCCTTTGGCGCCAGTGAAGTGTTCTGCGTCGACGCTTCGGCCTTCGCCCTCGACGGCGTAGAGCGCAACGCCGCGCTGAACGGCTTTGCCGAGAAGATGACCTGCATCGAAGGCGACGTCTTTGAGGCGTTGAAAGAACTGAAAGCCAGCGAAGAGCGCTTCGACGTGATCGTCGCCGACCCACCGGCCTTCATCAAGCGCAAAAAAGACATGAAAAACGGCGAAGGCGCCTACCGCCGCCTCAACGAGCAAGCCATGCGCCTGCTCAGCAAAGACGGCATCCTCGTCAGCGCCTCGTGCTCCATGCACCTGCCGGAAGACGACCTGCAAAACATCCTGCTCACCAGCGCCCGCCATCTGGACCGCAACATCCAGATGCTCGAACGCGGCGGCCAAGGCCCGGACCACCCGGTGCACCCGGCGATTGTCGAGACGCGCTACATCAAGAGCACTACCTGCCGGTTGCTACCCAATAGCTGATGCTGTTCCCCTGTAGGGACTTGCGGGTTCCTACAGGCTTTTAGGAAATGTCGTACTGCCCCAGGCTTTGACTTTCCGTAGCGCAGACTCGATCCTCGCCCCTCTCATGGAACCGAGGCTCGCGCATGTCGAAGGCAATTACACAGGCTGAAAAACCGCTCTTGGTTTTCTGGCTGATGACCATGACTTTGCTGGGCGTCTTCCCCCTTGACGTCGTACTGCCCTCCTTTCCCGCCCTGGCTGAACACTTCCATACCTCGACCACCCATATCGCTCGATCCGTCAGCCTGTTCGCCATTGGATTTTCCTGCTCAATGCTGCTGATCGGCCCGCTGTCCGACAGAATCGGTCGCAAGAAGCTACTCCTGGCCAGTATGGTAGTAGCCATCCTGGGTGCAGTCGGGTGTCTGGCCGCCAGAAACACGCCCCAATTCCTGTTCTTTCGAGTCATTCAGGCCATAGGCTGCGGTGGTTTCATACTGTCCCAAGCGCTGGTGCAGGACCTTTTTTTCGGCAGGGAACAGGAGCGGTTGCGCATAGCAATGGCCACGGCCGGAGGCATTTTCATCTCGATTTCCCCAGTGCTGGGCGCATGGCTGCAATTGCACTGGGGATGGAAAGCCAGCTTCTACGCGTTTATCGCCCTCTGTGCTGCAACGTGGATTATGGCTCACCGATTACTGCATGGCGGCTTCCCTCCAACCGCGCCAAGCGAGCGGGGTATTTTCAGGGCCTACGCCAAGGTTTTCGCCAACAGACATTTCGCCAGCTACGCCACGATCTCCGCGATCACCTTCGCCTGTCATTTCTCATTCATCGTTGTGTCACCGCTCATTTTCATGGACCAGTTAAAGCTGTCACCCCATGAGTACTCATTGACCTTGCTTCTCTACGGCGCCGCCTACGTAGTGGGAGGCCTCTGTGCCGGCGTCCTGCACAAACGGCTGGCGGCGGCTACCCAGATGGCAGTCGGGTTGGTTCTGATCGCTATCTCTGGCGTGGTCATGCTGCTGTTGGCCTACCTGTTCGGCTTATCAACCCCGACAGTGTTGGTGCCCATGCTGCTCTGCACGGCGGGCACCACCATCACCCGGCCCATTTCCAACTCCAAGGCCATGAGCCTGTTTCCAGACAATGCGGGAGCCGCAGCTTCCGCCGTTGCGGCAGTGCTGTTCATTGCTGGCGGCTGTATCAGTGCGTTTATCAGCACCTTTACCCACCAGTTGAGTACTGCGCTTGGCTTGTGTTTTCTGATCCTGAGCCTTGCCGCCCTTGCGTTGAACTCATGGGCACGGCGGCACCCGCACGTCCTGTAGCGGCTAACTTCAAGGTTGCGCCCATTCCCTCCAGCCGCCAGCGGTGTAGAATCGGCCCTATTCATCGCCAGTCATCCCCGGCGGGTTTATGAGCTCGAGGCCCAAGCACGCGGCGATCCCGCGACGCGAGTGGCAACTTCCGGACACACGGCCATTTTCTGAGTGTTCCAGTCGTCAATTAGAAGCTCACTCCCCTTTAGTACTTGATTAGCCGCCCGGAGTGCTCCAATGCCTGATTACCGCTCGAAAACATCCACCCACGGCCGCAACATGGCCGGCGCGCGCGCGCTGTGGCGTGCCACGGGGATGAAAGATGACGACTTCAAGAAGCCGATCATCGCGATTGCCAACTCGTTCACCCAGTTCGTGCCGGGCCATGTCCATCTCAAGGACCTGGGCCAACTGGTCGCCCGCGAGATCGAACGCGCCGGTGGCGTGGCTAAAGAATTCAACACCATCGCCGTGGACGACGGCATCGCCATGGGCCATGACGGCATGCTGTATTCCCTGCCGAGCCGCGAGATCATCGCTGACTCCGTGGAGTACATGGTCAACGCCCACTGCGCCGACGCCATTGTGTGCATCTCCAACTGCGACAAGATCACCCCCGGCATGTTGATGGCTGCCTTGCGCCTGAACATCCCGGTGATCTTCGTCTCCGGCGGGCCGATGGAAGCCGGCAAGACCAAACTCGCCTCCCACGGCCTCGACCTCGTCGACGCCATGGTGATCGCCGCCGATTCCAGCGCTTCTGACGAGAAGGTCGCCGAATACGAGCGCAGCGCCTGCCCGACCTGCGGTTCGTGCTCCGGCATGTTCACCGCCAACTCGATGAACTGCCTGGTGGAAGCCCTGGGCCTCGCCTTGCCGGGCAACGGTTCCACACTGGCCACTCACAGCGACCGCGAGCAGTTGTTCCTGCAGGCCGGCCGCACCATCGTCGAGCTGTGCAAGCGTTACTACGGCGAGAACGATGAGTCGGTGTTGCCGCGCAATATCGCCAACTTCAAGGCGTTCGAAAACGCCATGACCCTGGACATCGCCATGGGCGGTTCCACCAACACCATTCTGCATTTGCTGGCTGCCGCCCAGGAAGCCGAGATCGACTTCGACCTGCGCGACATCGACCGCCTGTCCCGTCACGTGCCACAGCTGTGCAAGGTCGCGCCGAACATCCAGAAGTACCACATGGAAGACGTGCACCGCGCCGGCGGGATCTTCTCAATCCTCGGCTCCCTGGCCCGTGGCGGCCTGCTGCACACAGACCTGCCAACCGTGCACAGCAAGTCCATCGCCGAAGGCATCGCCAAATGGGACATCACCCAGACTGACGACGAAACCGTGCACACCTTCTTCAAGGCCGGCCCGGCCGGTATCCCCACCCAGACCGCGTTCAGCCAGTCGACCCGCTGGGACACCCTGGACGACGACCGTGAAAACGGCTGCATCCGCAGTGTCGAGCACGCCTACTCGCAAGAAGGCGGCCTGGCCGTGCTGTACGGCAACATCGCCCTCGACGGCTGTGTGGTGAAAACGGCAGGTGTGGATGAATCCATCCACGTTTTCGAAGGCCGCGCCAAGATCTACGAAAGCCAGGACAGCTCGGTACGCGGCATCCTCGCGGACGAAGTCAAGGAAGGCGATATCGTGATCATCCGCTACGAAGGCCCTAAAGGCGGCCCGGGTATGCAGGAGATGCTTTACCCCACGTCCTATCTGAAATCCAAAGGCCTGGGCAAAGCCTGCGCCCTGCTGACCGACGGCCGTTTCTCCGGCGGCACGTCGGGCCTGTCCATCGGCCACGCTTCCCCGGAAGCCGCTGCCGGCGGCGCGATTGGCCTGGTGCAGGATGGCGACAAGGTGCTGATCGACATTCCGAACCGCTCGATCAACCTGTTGATCAGCGATGAAGAACTGGCAGCACGCCGGGTTGAGCAGGACAAGAAAGGCTGGAAGCCGGTGGAGAAGCGCCCGCGCAAAGTCACCACCGCGTTGAAGGCCTACGCGTTGTTGGCCACCAGCGCCGACAAGGGTGCGGTGCGCAACAAAGCCATGCTCGACGGCCTGTAAGCCCCGCGCATAAAAAAGCCCCGCCAGGTGCGGGGCTTTTTTTGTCTGCAGAAAAACCCCAAGACATTGGAGATCAAATGCGGGAGCTGGCTTGCCTGCGATTGCATCACCTCGGAGTACATGAAGTACCGAGGTGTCTGCATCGCAGGCAAGCCAGCTCCCACAGTGACTGCACTTCGACTTAAGGCTCTTTACTGAATCTCCTCCGGTTTCACGATCACCCAGTTCTTGTCCGCCGTCACCGGCAGCCCTTCCTTGGCTTGCGCCGCCGCGTGCTTGGCGATCATGCCGTTGAGTTGGGTCATGTACTTGTCTTTGCGGTTGATCCACAGGTGGATGCCGCCCTTGGCCACGTCCACATCGTGGAACAGCATGTAGCCATCGCTGGTCGGTGTGTCACCGCCGACAATCACTGGTTTTTTCCATTCGTCGATGTAGGTGAGGATCGCCGCGTGCTTACCGGCCATCCAGGTCGCCGGGGTCCACAGGTAGGGAGTCAGTTCCAGGCCGAGGTTGCTATTCTCGTCATACTTGCCGGCAGTGATCTGTTTGCGTGCGGTGGTCAGCTCGCCGGTCTTGCGGTCCTTGAGCATCGTGGTCACGCCGATGACGTTCTCGGGTTTGACGTTGTAGCCGTACTTCGGATCAGCCGCGACCATGCGCACCAGCTCCTCGGACGCGGCGGTCATCACATAGACCTCGATGCCGTTTTCCATCAGTTTGTTGTACAGCTCGGCCTGGCCGGTGAAGACTTTCGGCGGCTGTATCTCGGATTTTTTCACCACGTCGCCTTCGAAATAGCTGACCGGCACGGGCTTGCCGGAGGCCATCAGCTCGTCGACCTGCACTTTGAGTTCCTTGAGGGTAAAGCCGGAAAAAATCTGCGCAACCCACGGGTAGCAGACCATGTCGTCGACTTCGCACAGGCGATAGTAGTAGCTGAACAGACTTTCCTTATGGTCGGCGGTGTCTTTGAAGGGGATAAGCTTGAGCGAAGGGTCCATGGTTTCGCGGGTGATCAGGCCCTTGTTTTCCATGAACGGCAGCAGCGACTCTTCAAGGTCATAGCGGTAGCTGGTGTTGTCCATGTCGAACACCGCGTAGTTACCCTTGTTGGCATTGGCGGCGATCATTTCGTTGAGTTGTTTGGCGGCAGGTGCCGGCCAGTGTTTCAACTCGGTGGCGGCAAACGCCTGGCTGGCGAGCCCGAGGCAAAAGGCGGCGGATAACAGTAGTTTCGGCGCGAGCTTCATAGGCGTTGTCTCCCTCAAGTGAAAGACATCGACGCTAACAAATCCGTATGACAGTTATCGCCCGAGCGCGACCGCTGACGTCGCGATTGCGCCAAGGGCATACGCCTGGGCGTCAAACGCTTATTCCAAAAACGACAGTCGCCATTCCATATTGGTATTAAATCAATATATTTCAAGCTGTTAGGCTTCCCGGTTCGCAATCGCAGGCTCACGCGATTGGCTGGCTTCTCAACGGAGCTTCAATGAATCTGCCCCTGATTCTCAATTTATTGGTGTTCGTGGCCCTGTTGCTGGGCCTGGCACAAACTCGCCGTACTAACTGGAGCCTGGCCAAGAAGGTGCTGTTCGCCCTGGTGCTGGGCGTGCTGTTCGGCGCGGCGTTGCACACGATCTATGGCGACGGCAACCCGGTGCTCAAAGCCTCCATCGGCTGGTTTGACCTGGTCGGCAACGGCTATGTGCAGCTGCTGCAAATGATCGTGATCCCGCTGGTGTTCGCCTCGATCCTCAGTGCCGTGGCGCGCCTGCACAACGCCTCGTCCCTGGGCAAGATCAGCTTCCTGACCATCGGCACGCTGCTGTTCACCACGGCCATCGCGGCGCTGATCGGCATCGGCCTGACCAACCTGTTCGGCCTCACCGCCGAAGGCCTGGTGGCCGGCACCCAGGAAATGGCGCGCCTGCAAGTGATCCAGAGTGATTACGCTGGCAAGGTTGCCGACCTGAATATCCCGCAGTTGCTGCTGTCGTTCGTGCCGGCCAACCCGTTCGCCGACCTGGCCCGGGCCAAGCCGACGTCGATCATCAGCGTGGTGATTTTCGCCGCGTTCCTTGGAGTTGCCGCGCTGCAACTGCTCAAGGACGACGTGGAAAAAGGCCAGAAAGTCCTTAACGCCATCGACACCCTGCAAGCCTGGGTGATGCGCCTGGTGCGCCTGGTGATGAAGCTGACCCCCTACGGCGTGCTGGCGCTGATGACCAAAGTGGTCGCTGGTTCCAACCTGCAAGACATCATCAAGCTGGGCAGTTTCGTGGTGGTGTCGTACCTGGCCCTGGGCCTGATGTTCGTGGTGCATGGCCTGCTGCTGTCCCTGGCCGGGATCAACCCGCTACGCTTCTTCCGCAAGGTGTGGCCGGTACTGACCTTTGCCTTTACCAGCCGCTCCAGCGCTGCAAGCATCCCGCTGAGCATTGAAGCGCAGACCCGTCGCCTGGGCATTCCGCAATCCATCGCCGGTTTCGCCGCCTCGTTTGGCGCGACCATCGGCCAGAACGGTTGCGCCGGTCTTTACCCTGCCATGTTGGCGGTGATGGTCGCGCCGACCGTGGGCATCAACCCGCTGGACCCGCTGTGGATCGCAACCCTGGTGACGATTGTGACCTTGAGTTCGGCGGGCGTTGCCGGCGTAGGCGGCGGTGCGACCTTTGCCGCGCTGATCGTGCTGCCCGCCATGGGCTTGCCGGTGTCACTGGTGGCGCTGTTGATTTCCGTGGAACCGCTGATCGACATGGGCCGCACGGCGTTGAACGTCAATGGTTCGATGACGGCGGGGGCGATTACCAGCCAGATCATGGGGCAGACGGATAAGGCCTTGCTGGATGCCGATGAGCATGCCGAGTTAGCGCAGGTCTGATAGACCGCTATAGCAGGCAAGCCAGCTCCCACATTTGAATGTATTCACACATCAAACTGTGGGCGCTGGCTTGCCTGCGATGCTTTTAGGCTTTTTCCCACACTTCGAAGTTGTAGGCCGGCTTATCACCTTCAGCCGGATTCTCGACATTCGACACCAGCTTCCACTGGTTCATATCAAACTCTGGAAACCACGCATCCCCTTCCGGGCTCAGCGCCACGCGGGTCAGGTACAAGCGATCGGCCTGTTCCAGCCCCTGTGCATACAACTGCGCGCCGCCGATCAGCATCAGCTCGTCCACGCCTTGCGCCTTGGCCCACTCCTCAGCCCGCTCTACCGCTGCGTCCAGTGACGGAAACACTTGCGCACCTTCCAACACAAGATCGGTCTGACGGCTGACCACCAGGTTCAAGCGCCCCGGCAGCGGTCGGCCCAGGGAGTCCCAGGTCTTGCGCCCCATGATGATCGGCTTGCCAAGGGTGGTGGCTTTGAAATATTTGAAATCCCCCGGCAAATGCCAGGGCATGCTGTTGTCGACGCCGATCACACGGTTTTCACCGAGGGCTGCGATCAGGCTTAAAGGGAGAGTTTTTTTCATGGCGACGAGAATACCAGAGCGGCGAGCCAGCGGTTATGCTCCAACCTCATCAACACGACAGGACGGCGCGTGACTGCACTGAACCCGCTGCACAGACTTTGGCTGACAGAAACCGTGCGCCTGCGCGAAGAACACGCCGGCCCCCTGGAAGACCTGGAAGCCAACCGCCTGGCCCGCACCGCCGGGGGCGACCTGCCCTCACGCATCCAGCAGCGTGCGCTGCACCTGGCCGAGCGCGATGGTCTGGCCGCCGCGCTCAGCCGCTGGCTGCAAGGCGCACGCCTGGCCCTGGTGTTACTGGCGGTGGTCGCCGTCATCAGTGGCGCCGGTTTGGCGTTCGCCGCGCTGGGCAATGGCCTGGCCCCGGTGAATGTGTTTTGGGCCTTGGGCAGCCTGCTCGGCCTGAACCTGATCTTGCTGATCAGTTGGGCCCTGGGCCTGCTGTTTGCCGGCGAACACAGCGCCAGCCTTGGCCGGCTGTGGTTGTGGCTCAGCGAGAAACTGGCGCGTGACGCCAAGGCCGCGCAACTGGCCCCAGCATTGTTGCTGTTGCTGCAACGGCAAAAACTCAATCGCTGGGCGGTGGGTGTGCTGGTCAACAGCTTGTGGTTGCTGGCCTTGCTCAGCGCCCTGGTGATCCTCCTGACCCTGCTCGCCACCCGCCGCTACGGGTTTGTGTGGGAAACCACCATTCTCGGCGCCGATACCTTTGTCGCCGTGACCCAGGCCCTTGGCACACTCCCGGCGCTGCTCGGTTTCAATGTGCCCACCGTGGAGATGATCCGCGCCAGCGGCGACTCCGCGCTGAATATCGAAAGCGCCCGCCAGGCCTGGGCGGCCTGGCTGGTGGGCGTGTTGCTGGTCTACGGCCTGCTGCCGCGGTTGATCCTTGCCTTGCTGTGCCTGTGGCGATGGAAACGCGGGCGCGCAGCGTTGCGCCTGGACCTCAACCTGCCCGGCTACGCCCAACTGCGCGAACGCCTGATGCCCAGCAGCGAGCGCCTGGGGGTCAACGATGTGGCGCCCGAACACCTGCACCTGATCAGCGGCGGCGCAAGTGAGCTGCAGAGTGATGGCGCCTTGCTGGTCGCCATCGAACTCGACGACCAACACCCTTGGCCCCCCAAACTGCCTGCCAACGTCAAGAACGCCGGCATCCTCGACAGCCGCGAATCACGCAACAAACTGCTGGAGCAACTCAGCCGTTTCCCACCCGCGCGCCTGGCCATCGCCTGTGACCCGCGCCGCTCGCCCGACCGTGGCAGCCTGGCGCTGATCGCCGAGCTGGCACGCAGCGCTACCGACACCCGCGTATGGCTGCTGCAGGCACCACCGGGCCAGGCGCTGGACGCCGAGCGCCTGGGCGACTGGCATGCCGCGTTGCAACAGCTTGAAGTGTCGTTTGCCGATTGTGCGCCGCTGAGCTGGCTGGAGACCGGTCATGACTAAACCGCTGAAACTCGCCGTGGTCGGCCATACCAACGTGGGCAAAACCTCACTGTTGCGCACCCTCACCCGCGATGTCGGCTTTGGCGAAGTGTCCCACCGCCCCAGTACCACGCGACATGTGGAAGGTGCGCGCCTATCGGTAGATGGCGAAGCCTTGCTGGAGCTGTACGACACCCCCGGTCTGGAAGACGCCATCGCCCTGCTCGATTACCTGGAGCGCCTCGACCGCCCCGGCGAACGCCTGGATGGCCCTGCACGGCTGGCGCGTTTCCTGGAAGGCAGCGAGGCGCGCCAGCGTTTCGAACAGGAAGCCAAGGTGTTGCGCCAGTTGCTGGCCTCCGATGCCGGCCTGTACGTGATCGACGCTCGCGAGCCGGTGCTGGCCAAGTACCGCGACGAACTGCAAGTGCTGGCCAGTTGCGGCAAGCCGTTGTTGCCGGTGCTCAACTTTGTCAGCAGCAGCGACCACCGTGAACCGGACTGGCGCGAAGCCCTGGCCCGCCTCGGCCTGCATGCGCTGGTGCGTTTCGACAGCGTGGCACCGCCCGAAGACGGCGAACGCCGGCTGTATGAAAGCCTGGCCCTGCTGCTGGAAAACTCACGGCCGCAGTTGGAACGCCTGATCCTCGATCAAGAAGCCCAGCGCCAGGCCCGCCAGCAAAGCGCCGCCCGCTTGATCGCCGAACTGTTGATCGACTGCGCGGCCTGCCGTCGCAATGTCGTCACCGAAGATGAACAGCAAGCCATCGGCGATTTGCGCAAAGCGGTGCGCCAACGGGAACAAAAGTGTGTTGATGCCCTGCTCAAGCTGTATGGCTTTCGCCCACAGGACGCGGCGGCCAGCGACCTGCCGCTACTGGATGGGCGCTGGGGCGACGACCTGTTCAACCCCGAAACCCTCAAGCAACTGGGCGTGCGGGTGGGTGGCGGGATCGCCGCCGGCGCAGCCGCCGGTGCGGGCGTGGACCTCCTGGTCGGCGGCCTGACGCTGGGCGCTGCTGCCCTGGCGGGCGCGATTGCCGGCGGTGCGCTGCAAACCGCGCGCAGCTACGGCAGCCGCCTGATGGGCAAGATCAAGGGCCAACGCGAACTCACCGTCGATGACAGCGTGCTGCGCCTGCTCGCCCTGCGCCAGCGCCAGTTGCTCAAGGCCCTGAACCTGCGCGGCCATGCGGCAATGCACAGCATCAAGGTCGACACGCCCCAGGACAAAACCTGGCGCGAGGGCAAACTGCCCGACGCCTTGAACAAGGCCCGCGCCTATCCGCAATGGTCGTCCCTCAATCCCCACGCCAAACTAAGCCAGGCCGAGCGTCAAGAACAGGTCGAAGCCCTTGCCATGCGCCTCGACGAGACCTAAGCAGTCATCAGCACCTGCCGGGCCTTGGCCTTAAGCACCTCAAGGTCCAGCACCGGCGCCTGCATTTGCTTGGCCTGCTCGTCCCAGTGGCGCATACGCAAGCTCACGGCATACAACGGGTCTTGCTCAAAGGTCCGGGCCTCTTCTGCGCTCATGACGCCGCCTTGGTAACCCAGAGTGCGACGGCTGGCTTCGCTCAAGCGGGCGAAATAGTCCGGTTGGCTGAAGGTCAGGTAACGCTTGGCCTGGACGTGGTATTCCACCAGCCTGGCCAGGCGTTCGCTGAAGCCTGCCCGGCGCAGGTAATCGGCGCCCAGCCGCTCGTGGCTGACCACGCCATAACCGCCCATGTTCGCGCCGCCCTGGCCGCAGAGATGGCCGATGTCGTGGAAAAACGCCGCCAGCACCACCTCGTCGTCAAAACCTTCGGCCATGGCCAATTGCGCGGCCTGGGACATGTGCTCGATTTGCGACACCGGCTCGCCGATGTAGTCAGCCGTGCCATGTTGCTCGTACAAGCCAAACACCTGGGCAATCGCCTGTTCCGGGCTCATCGCGTCGCGCCCCACAGTGTGCTGATATTACGCTCGGCCATCGCCGGCCCCACGCTCATCCCTACGCCGGTGTGCATCAAGGCAGCGCTGACGCCAGGTGCCGCCTGCACAAACGAAAACGGCCCAGGCCCGCGCGAACCGTAGACGCCCTGCCAGCGCTCCACCACTTGGACCTTGCAACCCAGGGTCTGTTGCGCCAGTTCGATCAGCCAGTCATCCACCTGCTCGGCGTTGAAGGGCGACGGATCGCTGTCGTAATGGTGGGAGTCACCGATGATCAACTCGCCATGGGGCGTAGGGCTGATCAACAGGTGAATGCCGTGCTCGTGCAGGTACGGCGTTTCGCGCAAGATCTGCGCCTGCACGGCGGCCGCTTCCGGCAGGTCGGCAAAGGCGCCGTAGTGCACGCAGCTCAAGCCGGTGAGCAAGGCATGTTGCAGGTTCAGGTTGAGCACTGCCCGGGCGCGCAGCATTTGCAGGCGACAGGTTTGCGGGTTGAGCGCGGCGATGGCGTCGGCCAGCAGGGTTTGATAGTCATGGCCGGAGCAAACAATGATCTGCTCGCCGCGAAAGCGGCCTGCCGTGCTGTGCAACTGGCCCGGTTCAACCTCGCGCACCAAGGTAGAGAAGTGAAACTCCACGTTAAGCGCCTGGCTCAGGTAATGGATCAGCGCCGGGATGGCCTCGCGGGAATACAGTTGCTGGTCGTCCTTGCCATGCAGTGCGGCGCGGTGATGGCGGAACTGGCCGGCGTACAGGTCGTTCATGGCAGCGCCCTGCAGCAGCTCGACGTTGTAGCCGTGCTCCCGCGCGCGCCCGGCGCAGAAGGCTTCGAGCAGATGCTCTTCGGCTTCGGTGCGGGCGAACAGGTACGAGCCATTGCGTTTGAGCGCCAGGCCCGCCGCTTGCGCCCACTGGCCCCATATTTCGCGGCTTTCCCGCGCCAGGTCGAGCATTGGCCCTGGTGGTTGACCGGTGACCAGCGCCTGGCCGAAGTTGCGCACTGAGGCGCCCAATGGCGTGGCGCTTCGCTCGAACACCTTGACCTTGAGGCCGCGCCTGGCGGCGGCATAGGCGTGGGAGAGACCGAGGATGCCGGCGCCGACGACTAACAGATCACTACTCATACTGTCCTCTGGTTCCCGCGCTCCGCGTGGGAATTCATCCGGTGACGCTCCGCGTCACGACCTTTAAAAGCGGACGCGGAGCGTCCAGAGCGGCGTTACCACGCGGAGCGTGGGAACGATCGGTTACTGTTTTTCCGACTTGCCGTCATAACGCTTACGCCATTCGGCCAAGATGCTGTCACGGTTCTTGGAAGCCCAGACAAAGTCGTTCTTGATCAACCGTTGCTCATAGTCGGCCGGCAATTCGGTCTGTGGCTTGGCGATTCCCGGTTGGGCGAGCACGGCGAAGTTGTCCTTGTACAGATCCATCGCCGCGGTGCTGGCGGAGAAGTCAGCGAGTTTTTTCGCCGCCTCGGCATGGGCCGTGCCTTTGATCACGGCGGTGGCTTCGATGTCCCAGCCCAGGCCTTCCTTGGGCAGGATGATGTCCAGCGGCGCGCCCTGGCGCTTGAGCTGAACCGCCGGGTATTCGAAGGAAATACCAATCGGAAACTCACCGGACGCCGCCAACTTGCACGGCTTGGAGCCGGAGTGAACGTACTGGCCGATGTTCTGGTGCAAGCCGTCCATGTACTGCCAGCCTTGCTTCTCGCCGAAGGTCTGGAGCCAGGCGCTGACATCCAGGAAGCCGGTGCCTGAAGACGCCGGGTTAGGCATCACGATCTTGCCCTTGTATTCGGGCTTGGTGAGGTCCTGCCAGCTCACCGGTTTGGTGAGGCCCTGCTTCTCGGCTTCGACGGTGTTGAAGCAGAGGGTGGCGGCCCACACGTCCATGCCCACCCAGGCCGGAGGGTTGGCGGCGTCGCGGTAATGCTTGCCGATCTTGTCCAGGTCCTTGGGCGCGTAGTTGTCGAGCATGCCTTGCTGATCAAGGATCGCCAGGCTGGAGGCGGCCAGGCCCCACACTACGTCAGCCTGGGGGCGGTCTTTCTCGGCCAGCAGTTTGGCGGTGATGATGCCGGTGGAGTCGCGCACCCACTTGATCTCGACGTCGGGGTTGGCCTGTTCGAAAGCTTTTTTGTAGGTCTTCAATTGTTCGGCTTCAAGGGCCGTGTACACGGTCAACTCGGTCTTGGCGAAGGCATTCAGACTGAATGCCGTGAGGACTGCAGCGACCAGCGCCAGGGGCTTGAACATGGAGCACCTCCTTCAGGGATGTTTTATTGGCCAGGTGCGCGCTGGCGCCAGGCTTGGGAGCGGCGCAGCGCGCCACGTGAGGCCCACGCCAGCAGCAGCGAGACGCTGGCCGAAGTGAACAAGATCAGGGTCGACATGGCCGCCGCACCGCCCACATTGCCGGCGTCGTCCATGTTCAGCACGGCGACGGCGGCGAGGATGGTGTCGGGGCTGTAGAGGAAAATCGCGGCGGACACGGTGGTCATCGCCGAGACAAACAGGTAGCGCAGGATGTCCAGCAGCGCCGGCAGACAGATCGGCACCGTGACGCGCAGATAATGGCGGTACAACGGTGCCTTGAGGGACAACGCGGCAGCTTCGAACTCGGCGTCCAACTGGCGCAAGGCGGTGGTCGCGGTCATCTGCGCGGTGGTCAGGTAGTGCGCAATGGTGCACACCACCAGCAACGCCATGCTGCCGTACAACACATGCAGCGGGTTGCCGTTGAGGTTGAAGAAGAACACGTAGCCCAGCCCCAGAACCAGGCCCGGCACGGCCATCGGCACGAAGCTGAGCATGCGCAGCGCCAGGTTGAGATTCTTCTGGCCCTTGGTCTTTTCCATCAGGTAGGCGCCGGTGAAAATCAGCACGCTGCCGATCAACGCGGTGCACAGCGCCATGGTCAGGCTGTTGCGATAGGCCAGCCAGCCGCCTCCGGCGGTGTCTTCAAACTGGTAGTGCTTGAGCGACAGCGACAGGTTGTACGGCCAGAATTTCACTAGCGAGGAATACACCGCCATGCCGAACACCAGCAGCAACGCCGCGCAGATCAGCAGCACGACGGCCAGGTAGCACCCGTCGCGCAGCCGCGATGGCGCCGGCTGGAACACCTGGGCGCGGCCGCTCATCGCGTCGCCATGCCGACGACGCAACCAGGCATCCACGCCAAAGCTGAACAGCGCCGGCAGCAGCAACACCATGCCGATCAACGCGCCGCGTCCGAACTGTTGCTGGCCCACCACCGCCTTGTAGGCCTCCAGCGCCAGCACCTGGTAATCACCGCCCACCACCACCGGTACCCCGAAGTCGGTGATAGTCAGGGTGAACACCAGGCAAAACGCGGCGAACACCGCCTGGCGCGTGGCCGGCCAGGTAATGCTGCGAAACGCCCGGGCCGGGCTGGCGCCCATGCTCGAAGCGGCGTCGAACAAACGCGCATCCGCCAGGGACAACGCCGACAGCAAAATCATCAAGGCATGGGGAAAGGTGTAGATCACCTCACCGAGCACAATGCCCCAGAACCCATAGATATTCTCCGAGAACAAGCCGCGCAGCAGGCCCTGGTTGCCGAACAGATAAACCAGGGCAATGCCCGGCAGCATCGACGGCGCCATCAATGGCAGCAATGACAGGCCGCGCCAGATGGACTTGCCGGGGATCAGCGTGCGTTGCAGGGCATAGGCAAACAAGTAGGCCAGCGGCACGACGATGGCCGCCACGCTGAGGGAAACTTTCAGGCTATTGCCCAGCAACCAGTGGAAGTTGGCGCTGCTCAGCAGTTCGCGAGCGGCTACCAGACCACCGCCCTGCCCGGCTTCGCTGCTGAAGCCGCGCCAGAAGATCGCCAACAGCGGCAACAGCACCGCCACCACTAACAGGCCCAGCCAGAGCCACTTGCCGCCGACCACGAAGAGGCGGTCGCCCCACTCGGCGCGGGACACCTGGCGCGGTACCGGCAATGTCATCACCGCCCCCATCTCAGGCAAACACCTGCAGGCTGCGCGGCGGCAACGCCACCCAGATATCCTGTGCACCCAGGCGCGGCATGGCTTCCGGCGCCAGTTCAGCCAGCAACGGATGGCCTGGCAACTGCTCCAGCTCAAAGCTCATGCGGCAGCGGTTGCCGAGGAAGGTGATCTCGCGAACCTTGGCCGGGAACAGGTTTTCTTCATGCACCGGTGGGTTGACGCAGATCGCTTCCGGGCGGCAGAACAAGCGGCCCGATTGGGCGACACCCGCGTCCTCAGCCAGGCGCATGTTCAACCCACCCACCTGGGCATGGCTGGCGCTGTTACGGCTGAACGGCAACCAGTTGCCCTGGCCGACAAACTCCGCCACGAACGGCGTGGCCGGGCGGTCGTAGATTTCCTGGGGCGTGGCGTACTGCTCGACCTTGCCGTTGTTCATCACGGCGATACGGTCGGCCATCAACATGGCTTCGTCCTGGTTGTGGGTCACCATCAAGGTGGTGATGCCCAGGCGCCGCTGCAGTTGGCGCAGTTCGGTGCACAGGTGCTCGCGCACGCGGGCATCGAGGGCCGACATCGGCTCATCCAACAGCAATAACGACGGCGCCGGCGCCAGTGCGCGGGCCAGGGCGACGCGCTGTTGCTGGCCGCCGGAGAGTTGGCCGGGGTACTTCTTTTCGCTGCCCACCAGACCCACCAGCTCAAGCATCTGCGCGACCCGCTTGCGCACTTCATCGCGGCCGCTGCCCGTAAGGCCGTAGCCGATGTTCGCTTCAACGCTGAGGTTGGGAAACAACGCATAGGACTGGAACAGGATGCCGTAGTCCCGCGCCTGGGGTGGCAGCAGGGACACGTCCCGCTCGCCCAGGTAAAGCTCACCGCTGTCCTGGCGCTCCAGGCCGGCGATGCAGCGCAGCAGCGTGGTCTTGCCACAGCCGGACGGGCCCAGCAGGCACACCAGCTCGCCGGCGGCGACGTCCAGGGAGACGTTGTCCAGCGCGGTGAAGGCGCCAAAGCGTTTCTGGATTGCGCGCACTTTCATCGGTGCGCCGGGTTGGGTCAGGGCTGTGTGCATGGTGGCACCTCATCGAACGGATGAAGGCCATGCTAGGGAGGGAATGCGTAGCTGGTGTGGCAGGAAGGCAAAACGGGGTGATAGTGGTATTGGTGGATTTGTGTAGGACTCATGATCGTTCCCACGCTCTGCGTGGGAATGTCTCTAGTGACGCTCCGCGTCACGGACGCGGAGCGTCCTGGGCGGCGTTCCCACGCGGAGCGTGGGAACGATCAGAGGGGTGACATTTCCTGGGCCAGGCCAAGGAAAGCCGCCGGCAGGCGCGCACCTTTGCGCTCCTTGAGGCAATACAGATACTCCGGAATCTGCGGTGCATTCTCGATGGTCAGCACGCGCAACTGCGGGTCATGGGGCACTTCCTGGCGGGCGATGATGCTGATGCCGATGTTGCGCAGCACCGCCTCGCGAATCGACTCACGGCTGCCAATCTCCAGCAACGGCCCGTACCCCACGCCGGCGTTCTTCAACATCTCTTCCGTCAGCCGGCGGGTGGTGGAGCCCGCTTCACGCATCAGCAACGTGTGCCCGATAAGCGCGCTCAACGGTACGTGATCGAGCTTGGCCAACGGGTGATTGCGGTGCACCGCCAGCACCAGCGGGTCCGTGCCCAGCACGCGGCGGATCAGACGGGCATCTTCCAGCAATTGCGATGAGGCCGCGACATCGACGCGGTAATCGTCCAACGCCTCAAGCACCTGTTGGGAATTGCCGATTTCCACCGACACGTCCACCTGGGGCAGGCGCTCGCGAAAGGCTTTGACCAGATCGAGGATGTAATACGGCGCCGTTGCTGCAATTCTCAGCGCACCCTGGACCTGGCCGTTGTTGCGCAGGAAAAACTCGATATCCGCTTCCTGCTGCAACAGCGCCTTGACCATCGGCAACAGCCGCGCGCCCTCGTCGCTGACGGTGAGGCGGCGGCCGCCACGGTAGAACAACTCGACGCCGTAGTGGCCTTCGAGGTTGCGAATCTGGGTGGTCACCGTGGGCTGGCTCAAGCCGAGTTTCTTCGCCGCCTGGGTAATGCTGCCCAGGCGGGCGACCATGAAAAACGCCTTTAACTCAGCACTCAGCACACCACCCTCTCATCCGCTATTTGCGCACCAGGCGCAGGCCATTGAACACCACCAGCAGGCTCACGCCCATGTCGGCGAAGACCGCCATCCACATGGTCGCCATGCCCATGAACGTGACGGCCAGGAAGATCGCCTTGATCACCAGCGCCAGGGCGATGTTCTGCTTGAGGATACTCGACGTTTGCCGCGACAACCGAATGAAAGCCGGAATCTTGCGCAAATCATCGTCCATCAGCGCCACGTCGGCGGTCTCGATAGCGGTGTCGGTGCCCGCCGCCGCCATGGCGAAGCCGATCTCGGCACGGGCCAGGGCCGGGGCGTCGTTGATACCGTCACCGACCATGCCCACCCGACGGCCCTGGCCGTAGAGGGTTTCGATGGCTTGCAGTTTGTCGGTGGGCAACAGGTCGCCCTGGGCCTGGTCGATACCCACCTGGGCCGCAATGGCCTTGGCAGTGTGGGTGTTGTCGCCGGTGAGCATCAGGGTCTTGATGCCCAAGTCGTGCAACTGCTGAATGGCTTCGCGGCTGCTCTCCTTGACCGTGTCGGCCACGGCAAACAGCGCCAGCGGGCCAGACTTGTCCAACAGCAACACCACGGACTTGCCTTGTTTTTCCAGGGCGAAGAGTTTTTCTTCCAACGCCTCTGAGCACAAGCCCAGGTCTTCCACCAGGCGGTGGTTACCCAGGTGATAGGTCTGGCCGTTGATATCACCCCGCACACCGCGCCCGGCCAGGGCCTCGAAGTTATCCACAGCGTGAGTCGACAGGTTTTTATCCACAGCTGCGTTGGCAATCGCCAGGGACACCGGGTGATCGGAGCGCGATGCCAAGCTGGCCGCCAGGGCCGGCGCGCTGTCTTCGATGTTCGGGAACAGCGGCAGGTAGTCGGTTTGCACCGGTTTGCCGTGGGTGATGGTGCCGGTCTTGTCGAGAGCCAGGTAGTCGAGCTTGTAGCCGCCCTCCAGGTACACGCCGCCCTTGATCAGGATGCCTTTGCGCGCCGCTGCCGCCAGGCCGCTGACAATGGTCACCGGGGTGGAGATCACCAAGGCACAAGGGCAGGCCACCACCAGCAGCACGAGGGCGCGGTAGATCCAGTCAAACCACACGCCCGCCATGAACAGCGGCGGAATCACCGCCACACCGAGGGCAAACAGGAAGACAGCCGGGGTGTAGACCTTGGAGAAACTGTCAACAAAGCGCTGGGTTGGCGCCCGTGCCCCTTGGGCCTGTTCCACGGCGTGAATGATCCGCGCCAGCGTGGAGTTGTTGGCCGCGGCGGTGACCTTGTACTCCAGGGCGCCGGCCTGGTTGATGGTGCCGGCAAACACTTTATCGCCCACGGTTTTTTCTATCGGCAGGCTTTCCCCGGTGATCGGTGCCTGGTCGATGGTGGACTGGCCGGCCGTGACTTCCCCGTCGAGCCCGATGCGCTCGCCAGGCTTTACCCGCACAATCGCCCCAAGATCAATGCTTTTGACCTCCTGTTCCAGCCAGGAACCGTCAGCCTGGCGCACCGTGGCCTGTTCCGGAGTCATCTGCATCAGGCCGCTGATGGCGTTGCGCGCACGGTCCAGGGACTTGGCCTCGATCAACTCGGCCACGGTGAACAGGAACATCACCATCGCCGCTTCGGGCCACTGGCCAATCAGGATCGCGCCCGTCACCGCGATGCTCATCAAGGCATTGATATTGAGGTTGAAGTTCTTCAGGGCAATCCAGCCCTTCTTGTAGGTGGTAAGGCCGCCGCTGAGAATCGACACCAACGCCACCAGCGCGATTACCCAGGTGGGCGCCACACCGGTGAAGTGCAGCACCTCGGCCCCCAGGGCACCCACGCCCGACACCGCCAGCGGCCACCAATGTTTCTTGGCGGGCGGCGCGGCAGCGGGGCTGCCTTCTTCGATAGGGTCGGCCTGCATGCCGATGGACTTGATTGCCTCAATGATCGGCGCGGTGTTCGGCAGGTCATGGGTGACGCCGAGGATGCGGTTGATCAGGTTGAATTCCAGTTGCTGCACGCCAGCGAGCTTGCCCAGCTTGTTCTGGATCAGCGTCTGCTCGGTAGGGCAGTCCATGGCCTCGATACGGAAGGTGCTCAGGCGCGAGCCGGCGGTGGGCGCCTCACTCAGGGTCACGATGGCAGGCCCGGCAGCGCCGGAGCAGCAGGAGCCGGAATGGCCGTGGTTATCCACAGGCGTGAGTTTGGCGGGCCCATGGTCATGTTTGTGATCATGACCGTGATCGTGATCGTGATCGTGATCGTGATCGTGATCATGCTTGTGGTCGTGCTTGTGCGGGGTATGAATGGAGTGGCTCATCAGGTCGCGTCCGTAAAGGTGCCTGTTGCCAAGTAAAGACCCTATAGCCACTATAGGGTCAAGCGCCCATTTGGAGATTGCTGCGATGAAGATCGGCGAACTGGCCAAACTCACCGATTGCCCGGTGGAAACCATCCGTTATTACGAGAAGGAAAACCTGCTGCCGCCCCCGGCACGCACCGACGGCAACTACCGCGTGTACACCCAGGCGCACACCGAGCGGCTGACCTTTATTCGCAACTGCCGCAGCCTGGACATGACCCTCGAAGAAATCCGCAGCCTGCTGGGTCTGCGCGACAGCCCCCAGGACCAATGCGAAAGCGTGAATGCCTTGATCGACGAGCATATCCACCATGTGAAAGCGCGGATCGACGGGTTGTTGGCCTTGCAGGAACAACTGCTGGACCTGCGCCAACGTTGCGGCGGTGGGAACCAGTGCGGGATCTTGCAGCAGTTGGAAGTCAGCGGCGGGATTGCGGCCAGCGAGGCCGAGCCTTCGCATGTGGGCAGAAGCCACGGCCATTAACTCAAGCGAACACCAAACCCATGTGGGAGCTGGCTTGCCTGCGATAGCGGCGGGCCCGCGACATTGATGTCGCCTGACACTCCACTATCGCAGGCAAGCCAGCTCCCACAGTTTCTGACCGCAACAGGCTCTAGATAGCCACGTCGGCCTTGATGCTTGGGTCGGCGTCGTAGCCCACAATCTCAAAATCTTCGAACTTGTAGTCGTAGATCGACGCAGGCTTACGCTTGATCACCAGTTCCGGCAGTTTTTTCGGCGTACGCGCCAACTGGGTCTGGATCTGTTCCATGTGGTTGCTGTAGGCGTGGGTGTCGCCCGTGGTGACGATGATCTCGTGGGGGATCAGGTCGCACTGCTGAGCCAGCATGTGGGTCAGCAACGCCAGCGCGGCAGTGTTGTACGGCAGCCCCAGGAATACGTCGGAGCTGCGGATATACAGTTGCATCGACAGATGGCCGTCATGCACGAACGCCTGGTACAGCAAATGGCACGGCGGCAGGGCTTGCTTGCCGTTACGCGCGTTTTCCTGCGGGCTCTGGGTTTCGTCCGGCAGGTATTCGACGTTCCAGCCGTGGAACAGGATGCGGCGGCTGTTGGGGTTGGTCTTGAGCGTGTGCACCATGTAGTCGATCTGGTTGATCGTGCCGCCGTCCTTGGTCGGCCAGGCGGTCCACTGCTCGCCGTACACGGGACCCAGGTCGCCGTCTTCGGTGGCCCACTCATCCCAGATCTTCACGCCATTTTCGTTGAGCCACTTGATGTTGGTGTTGCCGCTCAACATCCAGATCAGTTCGTTGGCGATGCTTTTGAAGTGCAGCTTCTTGGTGGTCAGCAGCGGGAAGCCGTCGGCCAGGTTATGCCGATACTGACGCGCAAACACAGCCTTGGTGCCGGTGCCCGTGCGGTCGCCCTTGGTCAGGCCATTGGTCACGACGTCCTGCAGCAGTTCGAGATATTGCTTCATGTTTTTACCCGTATCGTTGAAGCCAAGACCTCCTGGTCTTGGCATTCGAATTTAAAGCGCGGCGTTCTTCAGCGGCTGCGGGCGATTGTACGCCCACCACAGCATGCCCAGGCCCGCCAGGATCATTGGCAAGCTAAGCACCTGACCCATGGTCAGCCAGCCCCATGCCAGGTAGCCCAACTGCGCATCCGGTACCCGTACGAATTCGACGATAAAGCGGAAAATCCCGTAGAACAGCGCGAACATGCCCGACACGGCCATGGTTGGGCGTGGCTTGCGCGAGAAGATATAGAGAATAAGGAACAGCGCCACACCTTCCAATGCGAACTGGTACAGCTGCGACGGGTGGCGCGGCAGTTGCGCCGGGTCGCTGAACGGCGGGAACACCATCGCCCACGGCACGTCGGTCGGCTTGCCCCACAGCTCGGCGTTGATAAAGTTACCAATGCGCCCAGCACCCAGGCCGATCGGCACGAAGGGGGCGACGAAGTCCATCAGTTGGAAGAACGACTTGCCATTGCGCCGGCCAAACCACCAGGCGGCGATCATCACGCCGATAAACCCGCCGTGGAACGCCATGCCGCCCTTCCACACTTCGAAGATCAGGGTCGGGTTGGCGAGATACGCAGACAGGTCGTAGAACAGCACATACCCCAGGCGCCCGCCGACGATCACCCCCATCGACATCCAGAACACCATGTCGGAGAGCTTCTCCTTGGTCCAGGTCGGGTCGAAGCGGTTCAGGCGCCGGGAAGCCAGCAGCCAGGCACCGCCGATGCCGATCAGGTACATCAACCCGTACCAATGGATTTTCAGCGGACCGATGGCCAGGGCCACCGGGTCGATCTGCGGGTAAGGCAGCATTGCGACTCCTCGTTAAAACATTTAGTCATGACGCACCGGACCATGCCGATGTGCGATTAAGCCTGCGTTACAGCGGCGAGATCAAATTAAGAAGTTCACATACACGCCAAATAGCCCGGCATGTTAACGGATCAGAGGTGCACGGCCCAACTTCGAGACGATGGAACACCGGCGCGTCTGTGGGTAGAGTGGCAAAAACACAAAAGGGGTCACCCAATGTGCCTGATTGTTTTCGCCTGGCGACCGGGCCATGCCCAACCGCTGATCGTTGCGGCCAACCGCGATGAGTTCTACGCCCGCCCCAGCCTGCCGCTGGCCCAGTGGGCGGATGCGCCCCAGGTCTATGCCGGTCGCGATCAGGAGGCCGGGGGCACCTGGCTGGGGGTGAACGCGGATGGGCGCTTTGCCGCCTTGACCAACATCCGCGACCCGCACCAGCCACCGGCACGCAAGTCTCGCGGCGAACTGGTTGCGCGGTTTCTCAGCGGTTCGCTGCCGATCGACGATTATTTGGCCGATGTGAACGGCCGCTCGATTGAATATGCCGGGTTCAACCTGCTGGTGGGCACGCAGGATGAGCTGTGGCACTACAACGCCAATGACACCGAGCCGACGTTGCTGAAGGCTGGGGTGTATGGATTATCCAATGCCGGGCTGGATACGCCCTGGCCGAAGCTAGTGAAGGCCAAAGCAGCGTTCAGCGCCGTGCTGGAGAACCCCGAGCCTGAGGCACTGCTGGGGATTCTCAGCGACCCGCAGACCGCGCCGTTTGCTGAGCTGCCGGACACCGGCGTAGGCCTGGCGACCGAAAGCCTGCTGTCGAGCGTGTTTATCGCCAGCCCCAGTTATGGGACACGGGCGAGCACAGCGCTGATCGTGAATGCCGATGGGACGCGGCGGATGCTGGAGCGCAGCTTTGGCCCGCACGGGGGGCGGCTGGGTGAGGTGGACCTGATGTTTTAGCGCTGCTTGGACCACCGCTATCGCAGGCAAGCCAGCTCCCACAGGGGAATGCATTCCACAGGTGGGAGCTGGCTTGCCTGCGATGAAGGCGCCTCGGTCTTTGATCGTTCCCACGCTCTGCGTGGGAACGCCTCTTGTGACGCTCTGCGTCACGCTCTAAAAGCCGACGCGGAGCGTCCAGGGCTGCCTTCCCACGCAGAGCGCAGGAACGATCTGCTAGAAGCTCGCTCCTACAGGGTTTTGGCCGAGGCCGGGTTGATCATCCGGGTCAACCCCAGGTTTTTCAGCGCCAATTGCAGCGAGCTGTGGATAACTTGCGGGTTGTCGATGGTCATCAACTCGGCGAGCAAATCCTTGGCCCTGCTCAATTCCACCTGGCGCAGCATCCACTTCACTTTCGGCAAGTTGGTGGCGTTCATCGACAGGCTGTCAAAGCCCATCGCCATCAACAGCACCGCCGCCGCCGGGTCGCCGGCCATTTCGCCGCAGATACTCACCGGTTTACCTTCGGCATGGGCGTCGCGCACCACGTGTTGCAACGCTTGCAGCACCGCCGGGTGCAGGTAGTCGTAGAGGTCGGCCACCCGTGGGTTGTTACGGTCCACCGCCAGCAGGTACTGGGTCAGGTCGTTGGAGCCTACCGACAGGAAGTCCACCTGCCGCGCCAGTTCCTTGGCCTGGTACACCGCCGCCGGGATTTCGATCATCACGCCAATCGGCGGCATCGGCACATCGGCGCCTTCGTCGCGCACTTCGCCCCAGGCGCGGTGGATCAGGTGCAGGGCTTCTTCCAGCTCATGGGTGCCGGAGATCATCGGCAGCAGGATGCGCAGGTTGTTCAAGCCCTCGCTGGCCTTGAGCATGGCGCGGGTCTGGACGAGGAAGATTTCGGGATGGTCGAGGGTAACGCGAATACCGCGCCAGCCAAGGAAGGGGTTGTCTTCCTTGATGGGGAAATAGGACAGTGACTTGTCGCCGCCAATATCCAGGCTGCGCATCGTCACCGGTAACGGGTGGAAGGCTTGCAATTGCTCGCGATAAATCGCCAGCTGCTCCTTCTCGCTCGGGAAACGCTGGTTGATCATGAACGGCACTTCGGTGCGGTACAGCCCCACCCCTTCGGCGCCGCGCTGTTGCGCACGGGCTACATCCGCAAGCAGGCCAGTGTTGACCAGCAGCGGTACCCGGTGGCCATCGGGGGTCACACACGGCAGCTCGCGCAGCGAATCCAGGCCCTGGGCCAGTTGCTTCTCTTCTTCCACCACCTCGGCGTATTGCTTGCGCAGCACGTCGCTGGGGTTGGTGAACACTTCGCCGCGATGCCCATCGACGATCATGTCGATGCCGTCGACCTTGGAGTACGGCAGGTCCACCAGGCCCATCACCGTCGGGATACCCATGGCCCGGGCCAGGATCGCCACGTGGGAGTTACCCGAACCCAATACCGAAACCAAGCCCACCAGCTTGCCTTCAGGCACTTCGCCAAGCTGGGTGGCGGTCAACTCTTCACTGACCAGGATGGTGTTATCGGGGAAGACCATGTTGGTGCTGCGGTCTTCCTGCAGGTACGCCAACAGACGTCGCCCCAGGTCGCGTACATCCGACGCGCGCTCGCGCAGGTAGGCGTCGTCCATCATTTCGAAACGGTTGACGTGATCGGTGACCACCTGGCGTAACGCGCCCTGGGCCCACTGGCCGGTCTTGATCACAGTCTTGACTTCGTTACCCAGGGACGCGTCGTCGAGCATCATCTGGTACACGTCGAACAGCGCACGCTCTTCGGGGCGCAGCTGGGTGGCCAGCTTGGTCGACAGGTTGCGCATGTCGGCGCGCACGCCTTCCAGGGCGGTCTTGAACAGTTTGATTTCGGCGTCGATGTCACTGACGGTCTTGTCCGGCACCACATCGAGGTCGGCTGGCGGCAGCATGACCACCGCGGTACCCACCGCAGCGCCTGGCGAACCCGGTACGCCGACGAACTTGGCTTCCTGGATACCCTTGCCCTGGCGCCCCAGGCCGCGAATCGAGCCGGTCGCTTCGGCGTGGGCGATAACCCCGGCCAGTTGCGCGCTCATGGTCACCAGGAAGGCTTCTTCGCCTTCGTCGAACTGGCGACGCTCTTTTTGCTGGATAACCAATACGCCGACAACGCGGCGGTGGTGAATGATCGGCGCACCAAGGAACGAGGCGTAGCGCTCTTCGCCGGTTTCGGCAAAGTAGCGATAACGCGGGTGATCGGCCGCGTTCTCGAGGTTCAGGGGTTCTTCACGCGTCCCCACCAGGCCCACCAGACCTTCATTGGGCGCCATGCTGACCTTGCCGATGGAGCGCTTGTTCAAGCCCTCCGTGGCCATCAGCACAAAACGGTTGGTCTCGGGGTCCAGCAGGTAAACCGAGCAGACCTGGCTGCCCATGGCTTCCTTGACGCGCAACACAATAATCCCCAACGCCGCCTTGAGATCCTTGGCGGAGTTAACTTCCTGGACGATCTTGCGCAGCGTATTGAGCATGGCTCGGGGTCGAACTCCGTCGTCAGTCGCGCGCTAAAAGGCGCGGGGCAAGCTCTTTGAGAGCGCGACGATAAACCTCGCGCTTGAATGTCACCACCTGGCCCAACGGATACCAATAGCTGACCCAGCGCCAGCCATCGAACTCCGGTTTACCGGTCAAATCCATCCGCACCCGCTGCTCGTTGGAGATCAGGCGCAAAAGAAACCATTTCTGCTTCTGGCCGATGCACAGCGGTTGGCTGTGGGTACGCACCAGGCGTTGCGGCAAACGATAGCGCAACCAGCCACGGGTACAGGCCAGAATTTGTACATCTTCGCGCTCAAGGCCGACTTCTTCGTTCAACTCACGGTACAAGGCGTCTTCAGGGGTTTCGTCGGGGTTGATTCCACCTTGAGGAAACTGCCAGGCATCTTGGTTGATTCGGCGAGCCCATAGCACCTGTCCGGCATCATTCGTCAGAATAATGCCGACATTAGGACGGAAACCATCGGGGTCGATCACGGCAACAACCTCGCAAACGCATGTCGCCGCATTGTTCCACAAAGGTTGTTCCAGCGGCAACGAGGCTTCTTACCTTATGTGCACTCTTGTGAAAAGACCGTATTCTGGACGCCTTTTTACAGACTTTTCAGCGAGTAACTGCAATGCGCCTGGCTTTATTCGACTTGGACAATACCCTTCTGGGCGGTGACAGCGATCACGCCTGGGGCGATTACCTGTGTGAACGCGGAATTCTCGACGCGGTAGCCTACAAGGCCCGCAACGACGAGTTCTACCAGGACTACCTGGCCGGCCGGCTGGATAACGCCGCCTACTTGAACTTCTGCCTGGAAATCCTCGGCCGCACCGAGATGGCCCAGCTGGACGCGTGGCACAACGACTACATGCGCGACTGCATCGAGCCCATCATGCTCCCCAAGGCCGTTGAACTGCTGGCCAGGCACCGCGCCGCCGGTGACAAGCTGGTGATCATCACCGCCACCAACCGCTTCGTCACCGCGCCGATTGCCGCCCGCCTGGGCGTCGAGACCCTGATCGCCACCGAGTGCGAAATGGTGAATGGCCGCTATACCGGGCGCAGCACCGATGTGCCGTGCTTTCGTGAAGGCAAGGTGACGCGTTTGAACCGCTGGTTGGAAGAAACCGGGCATAGCCTGGAAGACAGCTACTTCTACAGCGATTCGATGAATGATTTGCCGTTGCTGGAGCAGGTAACGCACCCGGTGGCAGTGGATCCGGATCAGAATTTGCGCGCCGAGGCTGAAAAGCGTGGTTGGCCGGTGATTACACTGCGCAGCTGATGACGCTATCGCAGGCAAGCCAGCTCCCACATTTGGAATGCATTCCCCTGTGGGAGCTGGCTTGCCTGCGATGAACGCGACGCGGTCTAACGCTTTAAACCGGCTTGGCGCCCATAAGCCCGGCAATCGCCACAAACCCCACCAGGCTGACCACCGCCAGCACCAGGGTGAAATTCAGGCTCCCGCCCTCGCCCTTGCGCAGCCGATTGAGCCGCGCCACCAGCCAGAACCAGGCCAGCGCCGCCACGGTGTAGAGGATGCTGGAGCCCAAGATCCAGGTTTGCCCCAATGGCCAGCCGAGCAGGTGCACCAGCCACCAGCCGGTGAAGGGCATGCTCACCAGGCAAATCCCCATCAGCAGCCATACAAATGCCCAGGGGCGCTGCACGGTCGCGGCCGGGCCGGCGCTGCGTTTACGCCACGCCAATACCGCCAGGCCCAGGCCGCTGAGCAGCAGCAATACGGTGGCGGTGATGTGGATCACCTTGAGGGTGGTCAGCGTTTCCATGGTCTCTATTCCTTATAGGCCGCTCAGTCAGCGTAGTCGCTCAACCGAGGAACAGCTGGTAAGCCGGGTTTTCGCTTTCATCCCAGTACGGGTAACCGATTTGCGCCAGCGCGGCAGGCACCAGATGGCGCTCGTCCGCCGGCACTTGCAAGCCCGCCACCACTCGGCCGTCAGCCGCGCCGTGGTTGCGGTAGTGGAACATCGAGATATTCCAGCGCCCGCCGAGTTTGTTGAGGAAGTTGAACAACGCCCCCGGCCGCTCCGGGAATTCGAAGCGAAACACCAACTCGTCGCTGACTTTGGCCGCATGCCCACCGACCATATGGCGAATGTGCAACTTGGCCAGTTCGTTCTCGGTGAGGTCCAGCACCGGGAAACCCTGGCTGGTCAGGCTGGCCACCAACGCGCTGCGCGGGTCGTTCTCCGGGTGGGTCTGCACGCCGACGAAAATGTGCGCTTCGCTGCCGGAGTGGTAGCGGTAATTGAATTCGGTGATCTGGCGCTTGCCCACCGCTTCGCAGAAGGCCTTGAAGCTGCCCGGCCGCTCGGGGATGGTCACGGCGATGATAGCCTCACGGCCTTCACCCAGTTCGGCGCGCTCGGCCACATGGCGCAAACGGTCGAAGTTGACGTTGGCGCCCGAGTCGATGGCGACAAAGGTCTGGCCGCTGACACCGCGGGTCTCGACGTATTTTTTGATCCCGGCCACGCCCAGCGCGCCGGCCGGCTCGGTGATGGAGCGAGTGTCGTCGTAGATGTCCTTGATCGCCGCACAGATTTCATCGGTGCTGACGGTGATCACTTCATCCACATAGTCCTTGCAGATGTCGAAGGTGTGCTGGCCGATCTGCGCCACTGCCACGCCGTCGGCAAAGAGGCCGACGGTCGGCAATACCACGCGCTCGCCCGCCGCCATGGCGGCTTGCAGGCAGTTGGAATCGTCCGGCTCCACGCCGATGATCTTGATCTCCGGGCGCAGGTATTTCACGTACGCCGCAATCCCGGCGATCAGACCGCCGCCGCCCACCGGTACGAAAATCGCGTCCAGAGGCCCGGGGTGCTGGCGCAGGATTTCCATCGCCACGGTGCCCTGCCCGGCAATGGTGTGCGGATCATCGTAGGGGTGGATGTACACGTAGCCTTTTTCGTCGACCAGCTTGAGCGAGTAGGCCAGGGCTTCCGGGAAGGAATCACCGTGCAGCACCACTTTGCCGCCACGGGAGCGCACGCCTTCGACCTTGATCTCCGGGGTGGTCTTGGGCATCACGATGGTGGCCTTGACCCCCAGCACCTTGGCCGCCAGGGCCAGGCCCTGGGCATGGTTGCCGGCCGACGCGGTGACGACGCCGCGTGCACGTTCTTCGGCACTGAGCTGGGTCAGCTTGTTGTAGGCGCCGCGAATCTTGAACGAGAACACCGGCTGCAAGTCTTCGCGCTTGAGCCAAATCTTGTTACCCAGCCGCTCGGAGAGCTGGCGGGCAGTCTGCAAGGGGGTTTCCACGGCGATGTCGTAAACACGCGAGGTGAGGATTTTTTTGACGTAGTGTTCAAGCATCGGCAGGCATCTACTTCACGGGTTGGGCAGGGCCAAGGAGTCTAACCCAGCGTTTGGCCGGGCGACCACACGAATCCCGAGGTTTTGTTGGGTTATACTCGCCGCCCTCGTTAATTCCCCGCCCGTTCCGGAGCCCGCATGACCCAGGATCAACTCAAACAGGCAGTGGCCCAGGCCGCTGTCGATTTAATCCTTCCTAAGCTCGACGACAAGAGCATCGTCGGTGTCGGCACCGGTTCCACCGCCAACTGCTTCATCGACGCACTGGCCCAGCACAAGGGCGCGTTCGACGGCGCCGTGGCCAGTTCCGAAGCCACCGCCGCCCGTCTCAAGGGCCATGGCATTCCGGTGTACGAGCTCAACACCGTGAGCGACCTGGAGTTCTACGTCGACGGCGCCGATGAAAGCGACGAGCACCTGAACCTGATCAAAGGCGGCGGCGCGGCCCTGACCCGCGAGAAGATTGTCGCGGCCGTGGCCAAGACCTTCATTTGCATCGCCGACGCGAGCAAACTGGTACCCGTGCTGGGCACGTTCCCACTGCCGGTGGAAGTCATCCCCATGGCCCGCAGCCATGTGGCCCGCGAGCTGGTGAAACTGGGCGGCGACCCGGTGTACCGCGAAGGTGTGTTGACCGACAACGGCAACATCATCCTCGACGTGTTCAATATGCAGATCACCAACCCGGTGGAGCTTGAGACGCAGATCAACGCCATTGTGGGTGTGGTCACCAACGGCCTGTTCGCGGCGCGCCCGGCGGATGTATTGCTGCTGGGTACCCCGGAAGGCGTGAAAACCCTCAAGGCCTGACCCTGTGGGAGCCGGGCTTGCCCGCGATGCAGACGACTCGGTGTATCAATGAATACCGAGGCGATGCCATCGCAGGCAAGCCAGCTCCCACATGTGTTTGCGCTCGACTCTAGAGCGATGTAACAAAAACGCTACTTTTCGCAGCACTCCTCGCCAAAACCGTGCGCTCTGTCACGGCACCCCCTGCCCCGCCTGGTATCCAATCCGTTACAAATTACAGCCACGCGACCCACGCGTTTAACAATGCGCCAATTCGCAGCCGCCCATGGAATGAGGCGCGCATTGTGCAAAGGGTCTGGGCTTGCACATTCCCATCACCTCAAGGAAGACCTTGTGATAAAGCCTCTAGCCTTCGCCATCAGCGTTGCCGGTGCCCTGCTGTCCACGCCTACCCAGGCCTACGATTACGGCCAGCACGCCAACACCACCCTGGAAAAACTGATCAACGACTACCCTGGCCGATATCGCGGCACGGCAAATTTTGCCGGGGCAGCCGACTGGATGCAGAGCCAGATGGGCACGGCCTATAGCATCAGCCGTCAGGACTTCACCTGGAACAACGGCAGCCGGGCTTCGCAAAACGTGGTGGCCTCTGCCGCTGGTACCAAGGCCCAGTACGTGGTGATTGGCGCGCATTTCGACACTTACTTCGGCCGCCCGACCCTGCAAGGCCTGGATGACAACGGTTCCGGCGCCAGCGTGCTGACCGAGGTGGCGAAGAACCTCAGCGGCTTGTCACTGGAAAATGGCCTGCAGGTAGTGGGCTTCGGCGCCGAAGAAGAAGGCCTGCGCGGCTCCCGTGCCTTTGTCGACTCACTCAACACCAGCCAGCGCGCCAACATGCTCGCGATGATCAACCTCGACAGCCTGATCACCGGCGACATGATGTACGCCCACGCCGGCCAGAACAGCACCGCCAACCCGGCCTTGGCCTCCTTGCGCGAGCACACCTTCCAGATCGCCAGGGAATTGAACATCCCCTTATTCAGCAACCCCGGCCTGGACCCGCAGTACCCGAAGGGCACCGGCTGCTGCAGCGATGGTGAAGCGTTTGAACCGCTGAATATCCCGATCCTTTATATAGAGGCCACCAACTGGGAACTGGGCGACCTGGACGGCTACACCCAGACCGACAACCCGAAAATCCCCGGCGGCTCGACCTGGCACGACCCGAACGAAGACAACAAAGCCGTGCTGACCGATGCATTCGGCCAGGCGCGCATCGACCAGCGCCTGCGCGACTATTCACGCCTGCTCAGCCGCCTGGTGCTGGAACTGACCAACGCCGACCTGATGGCCTCGACCGCTTCTGGCGGTGCCGTTGCGCGCAATATGCAAGACAACCTGCAGCGCCAGCATCAGGCCCTGGTGCGCCTGCATGATCGCCGTTGGCTGACCCTGCAAGCGGGCAGCCGCGGGGTCGGCAGCTTCGATGGCGAGATCGGCGTGGACGGCGAATACAACCCGGACAGCGGCTTCGACACGGCCCCCAACCCCGAAGCCCGGCGCGTGGGCCTGCATGCCCTCGGCGACTATCAACTGACTTCAAGCCTGAATATCGGCGCCAGCCTCAGCTACCTCAATGGGCGCGACAAACTGGAGCATCGCGGCAAGCTCGACAGCGACACCTGGCAGGCAGCCGTCTATGCACTGCTCAACGATGGCGGGCCACGCTGGCTGGCCGGTGACCTGAGCGTGGGCCACACGCGCTTCGACTCCAAGCGCAACCTGGTCATCCAGGCCAATGGCGGGCCGATCCTGCTCAACCAGCAACTGACGGGCGATACCGATGCCCTGGCGTTGGGCGCACGGGTGCTGGGTGGCTATGACTTTGACTTTGGCGCGATCAAGAGCGGGCCGTTCGCCGGCCTGGACTACAGCCATTACCGCATCGACAAGTTCCACGAAAAGCAGAACCTGCGCACGGCCCTGGAGTACGAAGAGCAGTCTTTCGACTCCCTGGAAGCCAGCCTCGGCTGGCGCGTGCGCGGCGCTGTTGCCCTGCCCTATGGCCTGAACCTGATGCCCTACGGCGACATCGCCTGGGTCAAGGAATTGGCCGACGGCCGCCTGGACGACCTGCAACTCACCGCACGCGCCGATGGCCAGGCCCGCACCGCCAGGCTGGGCTCAGTGGATAAGAGCTTCGCTCGCGCACAACTGGGCAGCCAACTGGCGATCACCCCACAGTTGGGCGTGTTTGCCGAGGTCAATGGCCGCCTCGGGCATGCTGAAGGCAGCCAGACCGGTTATTCGCTGGGTGTGCAATGGATGTTCTGATCAGGGTTTCTTGAACACGTAAAACAGGTTGGGCTCGCTGACCATGTACAGCGTGCCGTCGTCATCCATGGCGATCCCTTCGGCCTGGGGCACGCGCTTGCTCAGGCCATGGCGCCCTTTAAGCAACGACAGACTGCTTAGAGGGCGACCATCAATATCCAGCTCCAAGACCAGGAACGACTCATCCGACAGCGCCAACAGATGGCCACTGCGCTCGTCGTATTGCAGGCTCGACAGATCGCGCACAAACAGGCCGGCATCGCGCTTGGGGTTGTTGATCACATGTACCGAATAGGTTTTTTCCGGCTTGAAATGGGGAAACCCGTGCACCTCGTAGATCAGCATGGGGTCGCGTTCCTTGGCCACGAACAAGCGCTTGCCCACCGAGTCGTAGGCCAACCCTTCAAAGCCCTTGTTGCCGCCGACGTGCACGCCCAGGGTCATTTGCTCCGCATCGGCGGCGTCGAGGAACTTGGTGTCTTCGTCCACATGCACTTTGATCAAGCGCTGCTGGCGCTCATCGCTGATGACGTAGATGTTGTCGCTGATAAATTCCACCGCTTCGGCATCGCCAAAGCCCACCAGGGGAATGCGCCGCAGGATCTTGCCCTCCAGCGACAACTCGACCAGTTCGGCGTTTTTATTGGTGACGGTAAACAGGCTTTTGCGCACGGGGTCGTAGGTCAGGGCCGAGACATCGTCGTCGAGCCCTTCGATCACTTGGCCTTCGAGGGTGACACGGTAGTCCGCCAGGCCAATGGCGCGCTCATCCGCAGGCTGGTACCACACCCGCCAGTTGAACCAGGCGCGTTCGAACAGACGGAACTGCTGTGCCACCAGCCCGGCAGCGACCAAGGCGAGCAATAGCAAGATAAAAACAGCAGGTTTAGGGCGGGCAAGTCGACGCATCGGGGCGGGCTCAGAGAAAAAACTGGCGAATAGATATCAAGGTCACCTGAATTTAAACTTAAACGCACCGGACTGTCTGGCGAATGCCGTTTATAAAGAAAAGTCTGACGTAATTCGTCAGTTATTTCTGCTTTTCAAAGCGATAGAACAGGTTTGGTTCACTGACCATGTACAGGTTGCCGCTCTCGTCCATGGTCACGCCTTCGGCACGGGGGATCGTGCCTTTCAGGCCATTGAAGCCGCCAAGCAAGGTCATGAAGCTGACTTGCTCGCCCGTTTCATCCAGTTCCAGCAGCAGGTGGGAATCGGCCGACAGCACCAGCAAATGCCCGGTACGTGGGTCGATGGATAAAGCCGAGAGGTTACGCACATCCAGTTCGGTGCTGGCCAGTTTCTGCTTGTCGCCGGTCAGCGTGTTGCCATCGCTTTTCCAGGTGAACAAGGCCGGCGGGCGCTCTTCGCCCAGCACCAGTTGCTGGTTACGCTTGTCCCAGGTGACGGCTTCAAAGGCTTTGTTCTGGTCTTTGGACGGGCCCAGGTCATAACTGGGGAAATCGGCCTTGTTCAGCGCCGTAGTGCCGGCGTCGACCTTGACCACGGTCAGGCTGTGATCGCGTTCATCGACCACCGCCATCAAGCCGTTTTCCATCACTGCCACGCCTTCCGGATTGTTCCAACCGTTGAGCGGCATTTTGCGCAACACATCGCCTTGCAGGCTCAGTTCGACCAGGAAGGGATTCTTGCCCATCACTGAAAACAGGGTTTTGGTCTGCGGGTTATACGACAGGTCTGATGCCTCGTCCTTCTCCATACCGGGCAGCAACTTGGCGTCGATCACCGCGTGATAGTCCGGCAGCCACACACTTTCCCGGCGTTCGGCCGAACTCTCGAAACGCTCCAGCACCCACAGCAGGCCGCGATCATCCCAGTGCATGGCCCAGGCGATGCCATACAAAATGGCACCAGCCAAAAATACCCAGGAATACCAGCGCATGGACAAGCGAGAGCGAAGCGAGGTTTTCGAAGTGGGCAGAGGCACGACCATTGAGCGCTTTTCCGGAAAGTCAGCTGTAGGGGATAGCACAGGATTCAAGGACCCGCGCGCAAGAGCAGGGAATTATCCGGATAGTGTGTGAAAAAAATGCAAAACGCTGGATCCTGCAGATGTACACAAACAACTGTGGAGCGGGCTTGCCCGCGATTAAGGGCGTTCAGTCAACTATTCAGTGACTGTCACACCGCCATCGCGGGCAAGCCCGCTCCCACAGTTTGATCGCAGTTTGGCAGTGATTTAGCGCACAACGCTTTCGAAGCGATTGACACCCGCCAGCTCCAACACCACTTCATCCCCCACATTCAACGGGCCAACGCCCGCCGGGGTGCCGGTCAGGATCACGTCGCCCGCTTGGAGGGAGAAGCAACCCGCCATGTACTGAATCATCGGCACAATCGGGTTAAGCATCTGCGCGCTGTTGCCGTCCTGGCGCAATTCGCCGTTGATGCTCAGGCGAATGCCGATATCGGTCACGTCCGCAAAGGTACTGCTGACCACGAAGGGGGCAATCACCGCCGCGCCATCGAAAGACTTGGCGATTTCCCACGGCAAGCCCTTGGCTTTGAGCTCGGCCTGTTTGTCGCGCAGGGTCAGGTCCAGGGCCGGAGCGAAGCCGGAGATGGCGTCCAGCACTTCTTCCCGGCTAGGCTTGGCGGACAAAGGCTTGCCGATCAATACGGCGATTTCCGCTTCGTAGTGCACCGAACCACGCTCGGTCGGAATGGCAAAGCCACCTTCCAACGGCACCACGCAGCTGCCCGGCTTGATGAACAGCAGCGGCTCGGTGGGTACCGGGTTGTCCAGTTCCTTGGCGTGTTCGGCGTAGTTACGCCCGATGCACACCACTTTACCCACCGGGAAGTGGATGTTGGTGCCGTCGACATACTTGTGCTGGTAGCTCATGGAACGACTCCTTCAGGTGCGATTAAACAGCGAAGATCTTGCCGGGGTTCATGATCCCGTTAGGGTCGAACACAGCTTTGACGGCCTTCATGTATTCGATTTCAACCGGTGAACGGCTGTAGGTCAGGTAATCGCGCTTGGTCATGCCCACGCCGTGCTCGGCGGAGATCGAGCCGTTGTACTTGGCGACGGTCTCGAATACCCACTTGTTAACGGTGGCGCACTTGGCGAAAAACTCATCCTTGCTCAGGTTTTCCGGCTTGAGGATGTTCAGGTGCAGGTTGCCGTCACCGATATGGCCGAACCAGACGATTTCGAAGTCCGGGTAGTGTTCACCGACGATCGCGTCAATTTCGCTCAGGAACGCTGGCACTTTCGACACGGTCACCGAGATGTCGTTCTTGTACGGCGTCCAGTGGGAAATGGTTTCGGAGATGTACTCGCGCAGTTTCCACAGGTTGTGCAGCTGGGTTTCGCTCTGGCTCATCACGCCATCCAGCACCCAGCCCTGCTCCACGCAATGTTCGAACGTTTCCAGGGCGTGGTTGGCGACTTCTTCGGTGGTGGCTTCGAATTCCAGCAGGGCGTAGAACGGGCACTCGGTTTCGAACGGCGCCGGCACGTCGCCACGACCAAGGACTTTGGCCAGGGCTTTGTCCGAGAAGAATTCGAAGGCGGTCAGGTCCAGTTTGCTCTGGAAGGCGTGCAGCACCGGCATGATCGAGTCGAAATCAGTCGTGCCGAGCACCATTGCCGTGAGGTTCTTTGGCGCGCGGTCCAGGCGCATGGTGGCTTCGACCACAAAGCCCAGGGTGCCTTCGGCGCCGATAAACAGCTGGCGCATGTCGTAGCCGGTGGCGTTTTTGATCAGGTCGCGGTTCAGCTCCAGCACATCGCCTTTGCCGGTGACGACCTTCATGCCGGCCACCCAGTTGCGGGTCATACCGTAGCGAATTACTTTGATCCCGCCGGCATTGGTGCCGATATTGCCGCCAATCTGGCTGGAACCGGACGAGGCGAAGTCCACCGGATAATACAGGCCGTTTTCTTCAGCGACGTTCTGCAGTTGCTTGGTCACCACACCCGGCTGGCACACGGCGGTGCGGTCGGTGAGGTTCACGTCGAGGATCTGGTTCATATAGTCGAACGACACCACCACTTCGCCATTGGCGGCAACGGCAGCAGCCGACAGACCGGTGCGCCCGCCCGAGGGCACCAGCGCCACCTTGTGCTCATTGGCCCACCGCACGATGGCCTGTACCTGCTCGGTGGTCTTGGGGAACACGATGGCGCTAGGTGCGGGAGCGAAGTGCTTGGTCCAATCCTTGCCGTAAGCCTCCAGGGAGTCGGCGTCGGTCAGCACTTTGCCGGGCTCAACCAGGGTCTTTAGCTCATCAATCAGGGCAGGATGGGTCATCGACAGAACTCTCGAACAATTCATGGTCATCCTGAGAACGCTTCACGTCGCAGGAATAGGTGTTTAGCGGGGTGCGTATGCTAGCATACCGCCCCCGCAGGACAGACCCAAAGGGCGTTTCTGCGGTGACGGCTTTCCTGCCGTCCGGGTCAGCTTGCGCTGCTCGACTCCCTGCCAATTTTCTCCGGGATACAGGTTTACGCAGATGAGCAAGACTTCTCTCGATAAGAGCAAGATCAAGTTCCTTCTTCTGGAAGGCGTCCACCCATCGGCTGTCGACGTTCTGAAAGCCGCCGGGTACACCAGCATTGAGTACATCACCAGTTCTCTGCCGGAAGCCCAGCTCAAGGAAAAGATCGCCGACGCGCACTTTATCGGCATTCGCTCCCGCACTCAGCTGACCGAAGAGATCTTCGACCACGCCAAGAAACTCGTGGCTGTCGGCTGTTTCTGCATCGGCACCAACCAGGTCGACCTCAATGCAGCGCGCGAGCGCGGCATCGCGGTGTTCAACGCACCGTACTCCAACACCCGTTCCGTGGCGGAGCTGGTGCTGGCCGAGGCCATCCTGCTGCTGCGCGGTATCCCTGAGAAGAACGCTTCCTGCCACCGTGGCGGCTGGATCAAGAGCGCGGCCAACTCCTTCGAAATCCGCGGCAAGAAGCTGGGTATCGTCGGCTACGGCTCGATCGGCACGCAACTGTCGGTGTTGGCTGAAGGCCTGGGCATGCAGGTGTTCTTCTACGACACCCTGACCAAGCTGCCATTGGGCAACGCCACCCAAGTGGCCAGCCTGACCGAGCTGCTGGGCATGTCCGACATCGTCACCCTGCACGTTCCGGAAACGGCCGAGACCCAGTGGATGATCGGTGAGAAGGAAATCCGCGCGATCAAGAAAGGCGGGATCCTGATCAACGCCGCTCGCGGCACCGTGGTCGAGCTGGATGCCCTGGCCGACGCGATCAAGGACAAGCACCTGATCGGCGCTGCCATCGACGTGTTCCCGGTGGAGCCGCGCTCCAACGATGACATCTTCGAAAGCCCGCTGCGTGGCCTGGACAACGTGATCCTGACCCCGCACATCGGCGGCTCCACCGCTGAAGCCCAAGCCAACATCGGCCTGGAAGTCTCGGAAAAACTGGTCAAGTACAGCGACAACGGTACCTCGGTATCGTCGGTCAACTTCCCGGAAGTGGCCCTGCCGGCTCACCCGGGCAAGCACCGTCTGCTGCACATCCACCAGAACATCCCTGGCGTGATGATGGAGATCAACAAGGTCTTCGCGGAAAACGGCATCAACATCTCCGGTCAGTTCCTGCAGACCAACGAGAAGGTCGGCTACGTGGTGATCGACGTTGACGCCGAGTACTCGGACCTGGCGCAAGAGAAGCTGCAGCACATCAACGGCACTATTCGTAGCCGCGTGTTGTTCTAAGGCTTCAAGCGCTGGATAAAAAATGGGAGACCCGCAGGGGTCTCCCATTTTTTTGCCCGAATAACGCTTATTTGACGTTAATGGTGATCACTTTCGAGGCGACTGTGGGTTCGAACTGGCGATGCACGTTGTCGCCGGCCACCAGTTGCAGGGTGTGCTTGCCTGGCGTCAGGGTCAGCTCGGTTTCGGTCTGCGCCTTGCCGAAGTGAATCGAAGTAGGCGTGGCCGGGATCGCCTCATTGGCGTTGAGCGACTCCACCTTCTGGTCTACCAACAGGTGGTGGTGCCCGGCGTTAGGCACTTGTTTGTCGATCGGTTCCAGGTCCAGCTTCTTGACGCCGAATTTGACGGTGAAGGTTTTATCAACGGTGGCGCCATCTTTCGGCGAGACGATGAACACTTCGGCACCTTCAGGCGCAGGTGTACGAGGAAGGTCTGCGGCACTGGCCAACATCGAGGTACCCAGCAAAAGGCTGGCAATCGTTGCACGGGACAAAAGGGCTTTCATTCGCTTCTCCAGTTTTTCGGTGAAATCTGTAGGGTTATGACAACTTCGCGATAAATTGCGGTCCAAGGCACCCGACACCATAACAAAACGTTGCTGAACGGCGCCTCGCCTGTACGAATTCTTTAGGAGTGACCATGCGCTTTTCGCCTGGCCTGTTGCTGTTGCTTCCTCTTCTGAGCCCCTTGGCTCATGCCGAACTGATTGACGACGTCAACGATCGCGGTGAACTGCGCATCGCCCTGGAAGCCAACACCCCGCCGTACAATTTCAAAGAGGGCGACAAACTCGCCGGCTTTGAAGTGGAGCTGGGTGAACTGCTGGCCAAGGAGATGGAGGTGCGCTCCTCGTTTATTACCACCGATAACGCGGACCTGCTGTCCGGTGTGGAAACCGGCAAGTACGACGTGGCCATTAACCATATGGCTATGACTGCCGAGCTTGAGGATCGTTTCGATTTCAGTGAGCCTTACCACCAGAAGCCGGCATTGGCGATCCCGTTCCAGAAGGGCAACCCGGCGTTCAAGACCAGTTTGAACGGGGCGTTGAAGCGGGTTAAGGACGATGGCCGGTTGAAGGCGCTGTCGCAGAAATGGCTCAAGGCGCAATAAAATGTGGGAGCTGGCTTGCCTGCGATAGCGGTCTGTCAGTTACACATAAGGTGCTGATACACCGCTATCGCAGGCAAGCCAGCTCCCACACTTGATCTGTTTAAACTTCTTAAAGCTGCGTGAGGGCAATCGCCGCCTGTGGCAACTCCAACTCACTGAACACCTGCACACCATGGCGTTTGAGCAGCGCCGCCGTGACGCCTTCGCCACTGACCTTCACCCCGCTGAAGGTGCCGTCATGGGTCAACAGATTGCCGCAGGATGGGCTGTTGGCCTTGAGAATGGCGATGCGGATGTGATGGCGTTGCACCAGCGCCAAGGCTTGGCGGGCACCGTCGAGAAAGGCGCTGGTGAAGTCTTCGCCCTCGGCCGTCAGCACCTGGGCGCGGCCTTCCCACACGTCGATCCCCTGCCCGCCTGGGATTTCGGCCGGCGGGCGCGGTGTGGGCAAGCCCCCCGCCACTTCCGGGCAGATGGCAACCACGCGGCCTTCAGCTTGCCACGCTGCCAGTGGGTCGAATGGGCCGCTGGCCCCGCCGTCGTAGCGCACCTTGTGCCCGAGCAGGCAGCGGCTGACCAGAATCTTTTCCATGTTTAAAACGGCTCGTTGCCCCGCCGGCGAAACCAGCCCGTCAAGGACAGGCGTTCGCGCGTAGCGGGCAGGACTTCGTGAGGCACCTCGCCCGACAGGAATACCACCAGGCAGCCCCCGGTGGGCACCACGTCGTATTCGACACCGCCCTTGAGGTACATGCGCAGTTGGCCGCCATGCTCGGGCAGCCAGGCGTCGTTCAAGTAGATCACCGCCGAGACCATGCGCCGGTCATCGTCGCGAAAACGGTCTACATGCTTAAGGTAAAACGCGCCCGGCGGGTACATCGCGAAGTGGCTTTCGAAATCTTCCAGGCCCAGGAACAGGCTGCGATTCATCGCCAGGCGCAGGCCGTCCATCACGCCCATGTAGGTGTCGCAGATAGGCGCGTCCCCCTCCTCCAACCACTGGATATGGTCGCCGCGAATGCCTTCGCGAATCTCCTGGGCCGGCCCACGCCCTACCGCTGCGGGCGCCAGTTCACCCTGCGCCGCACGTTTACGGCACTCAGCCGCCAGCTCCAGGGTCAGAGCCTGGGGCAGGAAGCCATTTTGCTGCGACCAGCCTTTTTCGGCCAAGTCGTCGACGATGCGTTGCAGCAGCGGGTGATCGAGGGGTATTTGCATGGCGCGCATAGTATCCATACGCCTGAAAATCCGACAGCGCCGTTGAGCGTCTGAATGCACTTTAGTCAGGTGACCGATAGGACTTCTCGACAAATCCTACGCCCGACACGGACAATAGTGGCCGACTGACAGGAGTCCTTATGCGTCGTTTGTTTTTTTCTGTGTTGATGTTCTGCGTTTTGCCCGCCTGGGCAGACGGCCATGACCAGTTGTACAAGGTCGCCGGCTGGGCCGAACAACGTGCGCACTTCAATGACGCCCTCAGTGCCGCCCAGCAGCGCTACCGCAATAGCCTGCCGCCGGTGGTGTACCAGGCGCTGGTGGACAACAGCAATAAACGCTTTGCCGCCCAGGCCATGGACCAGCGTGCCGAGGCGCAACTGCGCAAGCACTTGCCCGACCCGAAACCTGCCCTGGCGTTTTTCCAGTCGCCCCTGGGCCGCAAGATCGTCGCCGCTGAGTTGCTGGCCACGCGCCGCGATCAACTGGCGAAAAACGCACAGGGCCTGCCCAAACTCGAAGCCGATGCCACCCGCAGCCTGATCATCGGCCACCTGGCCCAGGCCCTGCCCGCCCGCGAGGCCGGTGCCGAGGTCAGCCTGGCGATTGCAGGCGTGGCGGCCGACAGCTTGAGCCAGATGATCCCCGGCCTGCTCGGCGGTGGCCAGGCGCAAGGAATGTTGAATGGCCAGCGCGAGCGGTTGATGCAGCAGATCGACAAGGATTTGAACAATACCTTGCTGTATGTCTATCGGGATTTGTCCGACCCTGAGCTGGAAGAGTTCGCCACCTTTGCCGAGTCGCCGGAGGGCAAGGCGTATTACCAAGCTGCACTGGCGGCCATTCGCGCAGGGCTGGCTGTCGGCCAAAGCACCTCAAGCCTGACGCAGTAAACCCTGTGGGAGCTGGCCTGCGATTGCGATCTGTCAGTGACACCGCTATCGCAGGCAAGCCAGCTCCCACATTTGAACCGCGTTATTTCAGGTGATCCGTGAGGAAGTTAAAATATGCTTCGCGAATCTGCGGAATTTCATTGGCCAAGTGATGCCGACCCCGCTTGAGCATCAACACCTCAGGCCGGTCGAACTTACCTCGCAACACCTGCAAATTGTGCTGCCAGTCCACCGTCATATCTTCCTCACCCTGCACGATCACCGGGCGCCGGGGGCTGCGTGGTGCGGCTTCGATGCGTTTGATCCAGCGCGCCAGCGACCCCACCCAGGCGGTAGGCAGCTGGCGAGGCTGTAGCGGGTCGGCTTCCAGGAACGGCTTGAACGCAGGGTCGTTGGAGTTATCGCTGAAACGCCGGGCGATGCCTTTGACGAACGGGCGCAGCAGGTAATAGCTGACCTGGGACCAACCCCAGGCACGCGGCCGCACCAACGGCGACAAGAGAAAGGTCTTGCCCTGGGCCGGGCTTTGGGCGCCGTGGTTGAGCAGGTGGTCCACCACGATAGCGCCGCCGGTGCTTTGCCCGAACAGGTGCCAGGGTTGCGGCAATTGCAGCGCCTTGGCCTCGACGAACAAGGCCTGCACCACGCTCTGGTACACCGCAAAGTCATCGATGCTGGCGCGCACGCCGCTGGACAAGCCATGGCCCGGCAGGTCGCAGGCGATCACCACGAAGCCCTGGTCCAAGGCCCAATCCACCACATGGCGATACAGCCCCATGTGATCGTAGAAACCGTGGAACAGGAACATGGTCGCGACCGGTGCTGGCGGCCACCAGACCTGGGCCACCACCTCGAACCCATCCACCTGCAAGCGCCCCAGGCGACTCACCGCCGGCACCTGGCGTGCGGCCAGGTCGAGCCCGTAGAAACGCTGGTAAACCCTCGCCTCGGCTGACAGCGGCTGCGCATCCACCAGGGGGCGCAAGCTTTCGCGCAGATGATCAGGGTCAAAGGTGACGGGCATAAAGGCTTCCAGACTTGCGGTGAAGATGAATATCGAGCTGCGATATTCATCTGTCAGGACAAGCATGGCAAGCTACGCGACCTGCGAGGATACATCCAATGCGACCGCCCTACCGTAACGCCCTGTTCGCCAGCCTGATCCTGGTTATCTGCGCCGGGGTGCTGTGGGCGGCCTATGACTGGTTCCAAGGCCGCTACCTGCGTGCCTTCAGCGAACACACTGCGGTATTTTCCGGCGATGCGCTGCAACTGCCCGCCGCCCTCAGTGGCCCGGGCCCGATTCGCCTGGTGCACTTCTGGGACCCGGCCTGCCCGTGCAATGTCGGTAACCAGCAGCACCTGGGCGAGTTGATCGAGCAGTATGCGCCCCAAGGGGTGGAGTTCTATGCCCTGCAAAAACCCGGCAGCCACGGCCAGTTGCCCGAGAACCTGCGCCACATGAAAGTCCTCGATGCCCTGCCCGGCGCGGACCAGATCCCCGCCAGCCCGGCCGTGGGCATTTGGGATCGCACCGGCAAGCTGGCGTATTTCGGCCCCTACAGCGAAGGCCTCACGTGCAACGCCAGCAACAGCTTTATCGAGCCGATCCTCAAGGCGCTTGGAACCGGACGCGAAGTGAATGCCACTCACACCCTCGCGGTAGGCTGCTATTGTTCGTGGCCTAAGGATCTGTAGCCCGTCCACTTTGGTAAGGAATGTTCATGAAGCGCGTCCTGCAGGTTTTTGCGGTGCTGATTGTGCTGGTCGCCCTGGGCGCCGGTTGGTACGTCTTCAGCAAACAACCCACGCGCCAGGGCACGGTGACGCTGGCGCACCTGCAAGGTTCGGTCACGGTGCGCTACGACGACCGTGGCGTACCGCATATCCGCGCCGAGAATGAGGCCGATCTGTACCGCGCCCTGGGCTATGTGCATGCCCAGGACCGGTTGTTCCAGATGGAGATCATGCGGCGCCTGGCCCGTGGCGAACTGGCCGAGGTACTGGGGCCCAAGCTGCTGGAGACCGACAAACTGTTTCGCAGCCTGCGCATTCGCGAGCGTGCCTTGAGCTATGTGGAGCACATGGACCCTGACTCGGCCTCGTCCAAGGCCCTGCAAGCCTACCTGGACGGGATCAACCAGTATCAGGACAGCCACGCCAGCCCCATGGAGTTCGATGTGCTGGGCATCGCCAAGCGCCCGTTTACCGCCGAAGACAGCATCAGCGTCGCCGGGTACATGGCCTACAGCTTTGCCGCAGCCTTTCGCACCGAGCCGGTACTGACCTATGTGCGCGACCGACTGGGCAGCGCCTACTTGAACGTCTTCGATCTCGACTGGCAACCCAAGGGCGCCCTCAACCTGGCGGCCAGCGATTGGCAGACCCTTGGCGCCATCGCCGCCCTGAGCGAACAGGCCCTGGCCGACAACGGCCTGCCGCAGTTCGAAGGCAGCAATGCCTGGGCCGTCAGCGGCAGCCATACCCAAAGCGGCAAACCGTTGCTGGCGGGTGACCCTCATATCCGTTTCTCGGTGCCTTCGGTCTGGTACGAGGCGCAGCTGTCGGCGCCAGGCTTCGAGTTGTACGGCTACCACAACGCGCTGGTACCGGTGGCGTTCCTGGGGCACAACCTGGACTTCGGCTGGAGCCTGACCATGTTCCAGAACGACGACCTCGACCTGGTCGCCGAGAAGGTCAACCCGGACAACCCCAACCAGGTCTGGTATCACGGCCAATGGGTGGACATGAGCAGCAGCGAGCAGCAGATCCAGGTCAAGGGCCAGGCGCCGGTGACCCTCACCCTGCGCCGCTCGCCCCACGGCCCGATCATCAACGACGTGCTCGGTGAGAACGCCGGCAGCACACCGATTGCCATGTGGTGGGCGTTCCTCGACAGTGAAAACCCGATCCTGGATGGTTTCTACCAGCTCAACCGTGCCGACACCCTGGCCAAGGCACGTGCCGCAGCCGCCAAGGTCTCGGCACCGGGCCTGAACATCGTGTGGGCCAATGCCAAGGGCGATATCGGTTGGTGGGCAGCGGCGCAGTTGCCGATCCGCCCGGCCGGCGTTAACCCTGCGTTCATCCTCGACGGCAGTACTACCCAGGCCGACAAGCTGGGTTTCTACCCCTTCAGTGCCAACCCCCAGGAAGAAAATCCGCCGCGCGGCTATGTGGTGTCCGCCAATGCCCAGCCGGCATCGCCCACCGGCATGCCGATTCCCGGCTATTACAACCTGGCTGACCGCGGCCAGCAGTTGAACGCGCAGTTGAGCGACACAAGCGTGAAGTGGGATGTGACCAACAGCCAGGCCCTGCAACTGGGCACCACCACCGCCTACGGCCCACGCCTGCTGGCGCCGCTGTTGCCGGTGCTGCGCGAGGTGGTCAAGGACCCGGCGCAACTCAAACTGGTGGAACAGCTTGCCAACTGGAAGGGTGACTACCCACTGGACTCCACCAATGCCACGCTGTTCAACCAGTTGCTCTTCAACCTCAGCGACGCAACCTTTCACCCCAAACTCGGCGATGCCTTGTTCAAGACCCTGCTCGGCACCCGCGTGATCGACGCCGCCTTGCCACGCCTGGCCGCGTCGGCAGACTCACCCTGGTGGAACGGCAATCGGGCCGATACCGTCAAGCTCGCCTGGGACAACAGCCTGGCCCATCTCAAGGCTGCGTTCGGCGATGACCCGGCACAGTGGCAGTGGGGCAAGGCGCACACCCTGACCCACGGCCACCCGCTGGGCCTGCAAAAACCGCTGGATAAAATCTTCAACGTCGGCCCGTTCCCGGCACCGGGCAGCCATGAGGTTCCGAACAACCAGACCTCTCCGATTGGCCCAGCACCGTGGCCGGTAACCTACGGCCCGTCGACACGACGCCTGATCGACTTCGCCGACCCGGCCCACGCCCTCACCATCAACCCGGTGGGGCAAAGCGGTGTGCCCTTTGATACGCACTATGGCGACCAGGCGCAGAGCTATATCGAGGGCAGGTATGAGCAGGCGCATTTCAGTGAGGAGGAAGTGACGGCCAATACCCGCGGCACCTTGAAACTGCTGCCCGCCCGATGATCGTTCCCACGCTCCGCGTGGGAATGCAGCCATGGACGCTCCGCGTCCGCCCTTAGAATCGGGACGCAGAGCGTCCCAAGAGGCGTTACCAGGCAGAGCGTGGGAACGATCACGCACGCTCAAACCGGCGCTGCAAAGTTAAGCCTGAACTGTTGCGGCGTGACGCCCAGCCGGCGGTTGAACACACTGCGCATGTGCTGGGCGTCGCGAAAGCCGCATTGATAGGCCACGGTCTTAAGCGGTGCGTGGCTGCTTTCAAGCATCACCCGCGCTGCATCCACGCGCGCCCTCTCGACAAATTCCGCTGGCGTAATCCGCGCTTCACGGGCAAACACCCGGGAGAAATTGCGCGCACTCATATTGGCCGCCTTGGCCAGGTCGGCAATGGTCAAGTCTCCCGTCAGGTTGGCCAGCACGTACAGCTGCACCAGCGCCACCGCCGAGGTGGTTTCGGCATGGGGCGTGAGGAACGGGCTGAACTGCGATTGCCCGCCCGAGCGCTGGGTGAACACCACCAGGCGCTTGGCCACGCTCAGGGCCACTTCCGGGCCGTGATCCTGGGCCAGCAAGTACAACGACAGGTCGATACCTGCCGTGACCCCGGCGGAGGTGTAGAGCTTGCCGTCCTGCACATAGAGACGGTCGGCTTCGACCTGGGCCGAGGGGCACAGGCGCGCCAGGCTGGCGGCATCGTTCCAATGGGTCGTGACGGTCTTGCCGTCCAGCAGACCTGCGCGGGCCAGCATGAAGGCGCCATTGCAGATCGAGCCGAAGCGCTGCGCCTTCGCGGCGGCCGCGCGCAGCCAAGCGTCAAACTCGAAGCCGAAATCCTCGAAGGGTAACTGCGGGCCGCCGGCGACCAGCAACAGGTCATAGGGTTGCCGGGCTTCGCTGTAGTGCTTGTGCGCCTGCAGTGACAAACCGTTGGAGGCCGCCATGGCGCCGTGGCCAAAGCCGAGTACTTCCAGCCGATAGTGATCCTCGGGCGCCAGGAAGCGGTTGGCCTCGCAGAACACATCCATCGGCCCGGTCACGTCCAGCGACTGGACACCCGGGAAGATCAGGATGGCGACGGTTTTGCCCATGGTCACAAACACCTTTTTCCAACTGGATAAACGCGACCCCCTTGTGGGAGCTGGCTTGCCTGCGATGCAGACGACTCGGTACCTCAGGTACACCGAGGTGATGCTATCGCAGGCAAGCCAGCTCCCACAGGGGATCGCCTACATGCTTGGCACGATGTGGCGGCACATTGGCCGGGATCGCCTCCCTGTGGCGATAGCCGCTTCAGGGTCATGGGACCAGACTGGAATCTTTCCAGAGGAGATCCACCATGAGCACCACCATAGCCGGTATCCAGATCCCTGACAGCACCTTGGCCAGGGCCACCACCGAATACATCCGCGACGTCGAATCGGACCTGCTCTACCACCATTCGCGCCGAGTCTTCCTGTTCGGCGCCTTGAGCGGTGAGCGCAAGCAATTGGCCTACGACCCAGAATTGCTCTACGTCGGCGCGATGTTCCATGACCTGGGGCTGGTGGAAGGCCACCGCAGTGACGACGAGCGCTTCGAAGTGGACGGCGCCAACGCCGCCGCCGCATTTCTCAAGCCCTATGGGTTGAGCGATGACGATATCGAACAAGTGTGGTTGTCCATCGCACTGCACACCACGCCGGGCGTGCCGAAACACTTGCGTCCCACCGTAGCGCTGGTGACCGCTGGTGTGGAGATGGATGTGCTGGGCATGGACTACGCCGCGTTCAGCAGCGCGCAGCGCGAAGCGGTGGTGCATGCACATCCACGGGGTGAAGGGTTCAAGGAGTGCATCATCTGCGCGTTCGCCGACGGCTTGCGCCATCGCCCGCAGACCACGTTTGGCAATGTTAAGACCGACGTGCTGATGGACCAGGAGCCGGGGTTCAAGCCGATGAATTTTGTGCAGGTGATCCGCACGTCGCCGTGGGCGATGTAATCAACCTGAAATGCAATCAAATGCGGGAGCTGGCTTGCCTGCGATGACGGTGAGTCAGCACCTTATAAGTGACTGATACACCGCCATCGCAGGCAAGCCAGCTCCCACATTTTTACCCTGCTCCGGCAGTCAGACCGGCGCTGGCGCCCGGCGCTTGTCCGGCTGCTGCCAGCCATCCGCTGCGGCTTCTTCAATCGCTTGCTGAATAGCCTTCTTGCGATGCTCTTCGGCCCGACGGCTGAAGAACCACACCAGGAAGGTCACCAGCGACACCGCCAACAGAATCAGGCTCGCCACGGCGTTGATCTCGGTTTTAACCCCCAGACGCACCGCCGAGAACACTTCCATCGGCAAGGTGGTGGAACCAGGGCCCGACACGAAGCTGGCCAGTACCAGGTCGTCCAGCGATAGCGCGAACGACATCATGCCGCCCGCCGCCAGCGACGGCGCGATCATTGGGATGGTGATCAGGAAGAACACCTTCCATGGCCGTGCGCCCAAGTCCATCGCCGCCTCTTCGATCGACAGGTCCAGCTCACGCAAGCGCGCCGACACCACCACCGCCACATACGCCGCACAGAAGGTGGTGTGGGCGATCCAGATGGTGACGATGCCACGTTCCTGGGGCCAGCCGATCATCTGCGCCATGGCCACGAATAGCAGCAACAGCGACAGACCGGTGATCACTTCGGGCATCACCAACGGTGCCGTCACCAGGCCACCGAACAGCGTGCGGCCCTTGAACTGGCTGATGCGCGTCAGCACGAAGGCCGCCAGGGTACCCAACGCCACCGCCGCCACCGCCGTGTAGCAGGCAATTTCCAGGGAGCGGGCCACCGAGCCCATCAACTGGGTGTTGTCCAACAGGCCCACGTACCACTTGATCGACCAACCGCCCCACACTGTCACCAGCTTGGATTCGTTGAACGAGTAGATCACCAGGATCAACATTGGCAGGTAGATGAACAACAGGCCTGCGACCAGCATGAAGCTGGAGAAACGAAAGCGCTTCATATCTTGCCCTCCAGCTCTTTGGCTTGGCTGCGGTTGAACAGGATGATCGGCACGATCAGGATCGCCAGCATCACCACCGCCAGGGCAGACGCCACCGGCCAGTCACGGTTGTTGAAGAACTCTTGCCACAACACCTTACCGATCATCAGGGTTTCCGGGCCGCCGAGCAGTTCAGGAATCACGAACTCGCCCACCACCGGGATAAACACCAGCATGCAACCGGCGATGATGCCGTTCTTGGACAGCGGCACGGTGATTTTCCAGAAGCTGTTGAAGGTGCTCGAACCGAGGTCCGAAGCGGCTTCCAGCAGGCTCTGGTCGTGCTTCACCAGGTTGGCGTACAGGGGCAGGATCATGAACGGCAGGTACGAATAGACCACGCCGATGTACACCGCGATGTTGGTGTTGAGGATCTGCAGCGGCTCGTTGATCAAGCCCATGGACATCAGGAAGCCATTGAGCAGGCCGTTGTTGCTGAGGATGCCCATCCACGCATACACCCGGATCAGGATCGCGGTCCAGGTGGGCATCATGATCAGCAGCACCAGCACGGTCTGCATCTCTTTGCGCGCGGTGGCAATGGCGTAGGCCATCGGGTAGCCGATCAGCAGGCACAGCAGCGTGCTGAAAAACGCCATCTTCAGCGAGCCCAGGTAGGCGGCGATGTACAACTCGTCGCCCGCCAGCAAGCTGTAGTTGGCCAGGTTCAGCACCACCTCCAGCTTTTGCTCAACGTAGGTATAGATCTCGGTATAGGGCGGGATCGCCACATCGGCTTCGGCAAAGCTGATTTTCAGCACGATGAAAAACGGCAGTGCGAAAAACAGGAACAGCCAGAGGAAAGGAATCCCGATGACCACCTGCTTGCCATTGGGCACGATGCGATCCAAGCGCCGCTTGAATTTCTTCATGTTCATGAGCGAAGTACCACGCCGCTGTCGTCTTCCCACCACACGTACACCTGGTCACCCCAGGTTGGGCGCTGGCCACGGCGTTCGGCGTTGGCAACGAAAGACTGCACCAGCTTGCCGCTCGGCAGCTCCACGTAGAACACCGAGTGGCCGCCCAGGTAGGCGATGTCGTGCACCTTGCCGCTGGACCAGTTGTGCTCGCAGGTCGGCATTTCAGTGGTCACCAGCAGCTTTTCCGGGCGAATCGCGTAGGTCACCGACTTGTCTTCCACCGAGGTGGCGATGCCGTAGCCCACGTAGATGTCGCGGTCCAGGTCCGGGCACTTGAGCACCGCGTGGCCTTCAGCGTCGTCCACCACTTGGGTGTCGAAAATGTTGACGTTGCCAATGAACTCGCACACCAGGCGGCTGGTGGGCGTTTCGTAGATATCGATGGGGCTGCCGATCTGGGCGATCCAGCCCAGGTGCATGATCGCGATGCGTTCGGCCATGGTCATGGCTTCTTCCTGGTCGTGGGTCACCATCACGCAGGTCACGCCGACGCGCTCGATGATTTCCACCAACTCCAGTTGCATCTGCGAGCGCAGCTTCTTGTCCAGGGCGCCCATCGGCTCATCGAGCAGCAGCAGTTTCGGGCGCTTGGCCAGGGAGCGGGCCAAGGCCACACGCTGGCGCTGGCCGCCGGACAATTGGTGCGGCTTGCGCTTGGCGTACTGGCTCATCTGCACCAGCTTGAGCATCTCGGCCACGCGTGCGTCGACTTCAGCCTTGGGGATCTTGTCCTGTTGCAAGCCGAAGGCGATGTTCTGCGCCACGGTCATGTGCGGGAACAAGGCGTAGGACTGGAACATCATGTTGATCGGCCGCTCGTAGGGCGGCATGTCGGTGATGTCCACACCGTCGAGGTAGATGCGACCTTCGGTTGGGCGCTCGAAACCTGCAAGCATGCGCAGCAAGGTGGATTTGCCCGAACCCGAACCGCCGAGCAAGGCGAAGATCTCGCCTTTCTTGATTTCCAGGGACACATCGTCCACGGCAATCGTCTCGTCGAACTTCTTCGTGACCCGGTCGATTTTGACCAACACCTTTTTCGGTGTCTGGTCGCCCTCGAGGGCTTTCTTATAGGCGCCGGAGGCAACTGCCATTTACGAAACTCCCAAAAAAAACTGTGCAGCCGGCCCAATGCGGGCCAGCCTTGGATAGTTTGAGCCTTACTTGCCCGTCTTGACCTTGGTCCAGCTACGGGTCATTAAACGCTGCACTTTCGGGGGTAGCTCAAAGTTGACGAATGTCCGCTCGAGAACCGCCTGCGGTGGGTAAACCGCTGCGTCGGTGCGTATCGATTGCTCCATCAGTTTGTCCGCCCCTGGGTTAGGGTTGGCGTAACCGACTTGATCGCTGACCTGAGCGATCACCTCAGGCTGCAGCAAATAGTTGATGAAGGCATGGGCTTCCTTGACGTTGCTGGCATCCTTGGGAATCGCCAGCACGTCGAACCACAGGTTGCCGCCTTCTTTGGGAATCGTGTAGGCGATGTTCACGCCTTTGCCCGCCTCCGCCGCACGGGCCTTGGCCTGGAACACATCGCCGGAGAAACCGGCCGCCACGCAGATGTTGCCGTTGGCCAGGTCCGAAATGTATTTGGAGGAATGGAAGTAGGTCACGTAGGGCCGCACTTTCAGCAGTTTTTCCTCGGCCTTCTTGTAGTCGGCCGGGTTGGTGCTGTTGGGGTCCAGGCCCATGTAGTTGAGTACTGCGGGCAGCATTTCATCGGCCGAGTCCATGAACGACACACCGCAAGTGGCCAACTTCTTCATGTTTTCCGGTTCGAACAACACGGCCCAGGAGTCGATCTTGTCGACCCCCAGCACTTCCTTGACCTTGTCGACGTTGTAGCCAATGCCATTGGTGCCCCACAGGTACGGCACCGCGTACTGATTGCCCGGGTCGTTCTTTTCCAGGCGCTTGAGCAGCACCGGGTCGAGGTTGGCGTAGTTTGTCAGCAATGACTTGTCGAGCTTCTGGAATGCCCCGGCCTTGATCTGCTTGCCCAGGAAATGGTTGGACGGCACCACCACGTCGTAGCCGGTGCGCCCGGCGAGCAACTTGCCTTCCAGGGTTTCGTTGGAGTCAAACACGTCATACACAGGCTTGATACCACTGGCCTTTTCGAAGTTGGCGAGGGTGTCGGGGCCGATGTAGTCCGACCAGTTATAAATATGCACCGTCGGTGCGGCCTGTACGCTGGCAGCCAGCGTGATACCTGCACCCACCAGCATGGCTTTGCGAAATAAAGAAATTGGCAAGTGGAGGTCCTCTTGAATAGTTGGGGCCTTGAAGTTGTTGCCCGGCAACAAAACCGGCGCGCAACTTACCGTCGATAAACCGATCCGGCAAAACTTTCTTTGATCTAATTTGTGGGAGGGGGCTTGCCCCCGATGGCGATGCACCATCCGAGAGAATCGCCGACTGACACTCCGTCATCGGGGGCAAGCCCCCTCCCACAGGTTTTGAGGCTTACTTGCCCGATTTGATCTTGGTCCAGCTACGGGTCATTTCACGCTGAGTTGCCGCTGGCATGTCGGCAATGGCGTAGAGCTTGGATTGCACTTCGGCCGACGGATAAATACCCGGGTCGCTGGTGATGTCTTTATCGACCAGGGCAGTGGCTTTCTCGTTACCGTTCGGGAAACGCACACTGTTGGTGATCGCGGCCATGACGTCTGGCTTGAGCAGGTAGTTCATGAATGCGTAGGCAGCCTCGACGTTTTCGGCATCCTTGGGAATGGCGACCATGTCGAAGAAGCTGCCAGCACCTTCCTTGGGAATGTCGTAGGCGATCTTGACCTTGCCACCGGCTTCAGCCGCGCGGGTTTTGGCCTGTTCGATGTCACCCGAGTAGCCCACAGCCACGCAGATGTTGCCGTTGGCCAGGTCGGAGATGTACTTGGAGGAGTGGAAGTAGCCGATCGAAGGACGGATTTTCATGAACAGGTCTTCGGCCTGTTTCAGATCAGCCTTCTTCGTAGTGTCGGTCGGCAGGCCCAGGTAATGCAGCGCTACCGGCAGCATTTCGGTCGGCGAATCGAGGAAGCTCACGCCGCAGCTTTTCAGCTTGGCGATGTTTTCCGGCTTCATCAGTACGTCCCACGAGTCGATCTTGTCCACGCCCAGTGCGGCCTTGACCTTCTCCGGGTTGTAGCCGATGCCCATCGAGCCCCACATGTACGGGAAGGCGTGCTTGTTGTCCGGGTCGCTGACCGATACGGCCTTGAGCAGGGATTTGTTCAGGTTGCCGTAGTTGGACAGCTTGGACTTGTCCAGCTCCTGGTAGACACCGGCCTTGATCTGCTTGGCGAGGAAGCTGTTCGACGGCACGACGATGTCGTAGCCGGACTTGCCTGCCAGCAACTTGGCTTCCAGGGTTTCGTTGCTGTCAAAAACGTCGTACACCACTTTGATGCCCGACTCTTTTTCAAAGTTGGCGATGGTGTCCGGTGCAATGTAGTCGGACCAGTTGTAAACGTGCAGCACTTTATTGTCTGCCTGGGCCGCGCCCGCCATTGCACCCATCAGGGACAAGGCGAGGAGGGTCTTGCCAGCGTTCTTCAAACCTAATGCCTTCATTTGGTGATGCTCCAATTTTTTCTTTTTTGGGCCACAAGCGTTGTATGTTTTACGGCCCAACCGAAGGGCAACAAAACAGGGCGACAGTCTGGCAAGTTCAGGGGCCGGCTTTCAACCAAAGCCCCTGCATTTTTAACTGCCCAGTGCACCGCGCACTGAGCCTAGCACTTAGCTCTGCAAGGCAGCCAAAGTCAGGTCCAGGCAATGGCGGGCCTTGGTGACCAGCTCGTCGATTTCAGCCTTGCTGATGACCAGTGGCGGCGAAATGATCATGGTGTCGCCCACGGCGCGCATGATCAGGCCATTTTCAAAGCAGAAGGTTCGGCAGATCATGCCGGCGCCTTTGCCTTCGTGACGCTTGCGCGTCGCCTTGTCCTGCACCAGCTCGATCGCACCGAGCATACCGACGCCGCGTACTTCACCCACCAGCGGGTGATCACCCAGTTCCCTCAGACGTTTCTGCAAATACGGTGCCGTTTCGTCGTGCACACGGTTAACGATTTTTTCATCGCGCAGGATGCGGATGTTTTCCAGCGCAACAGCCGCGGCCACCGGGTGACCGGAGTAGGTAAAGCCGTGGTTGAAATCGCCCCCTTCGTTGAGCACCGCCACCACTTCGTCACGCACGATCAGGCCGCCCATGGGCACGTAGCCCGAGGTCAGGCCCTTGGCGATGGTCATCATGTGCGGCTTGAGGTCGTAGAAATCGCTACCGAACCACTCACCGGTACGGCCGAAGCCGCAGATTACTTCGTCGGCGACAAACAGGATGTCGTACTTGGCGAGGATTTCCTTGATGCGCGGCCAGTACGTGGCAGGCGGCACGATCACGCCACCGGCGCCCTGGATCGGCTCGGCAATAAAGGCGCCGACGTTGTCCACGCCCAGCTCCAGGATTTTCTCTTCCAACTGGTTGGCGGCCCACACACCGAATTCCTCGGGGCTCATGTCGCCGCCTTCGCCAAACCAGTACGGCTGCGCGATGTGGGTAATGCCCGGGATCGGCAAATCGCCCTGCTCGTGCATATAGGTCATGCCGCCCAGGCTGGCGCCGGCCACGGTAGAGCCGTGGTAGCCATTCTTGCGGGCAATGATGGTTTTCTTGTTGGGCTGGCCCTTGATCGCCCAGTAGTGGCGGACCATGCGCAACATGGTGTCGTTGCCTTCGGAGCCAGAGCCGGTGAAGAACACATGGTTCATGCCGGCCGGCGCGACATCGGAAATGACCTTGGCCAACTCCAATACCGGTGGGTGTGCGGTCTGGAAGAACAGGTTGTAGTACGGCAGTTCTTTCATCTGCTTGGCGGCGGCATCGGCCAGTTCATCGCGACCGTAACCGATCGCCACGCACCACAGGCCGGCCATGCCGTCGAGGATCTTGTTGCCTTCGCTGTCCCACAGGTAAACACCGTGGGCTTTGGTGATGATCCTTGGGCCTTTCTCTTTCAATTGCTTGAAGTCGCTGAACGGCGCCAGGTGGTGATCATTGCTCAAGGCTTGCCATTCACGGGTTTGCGGGTTGTTGCTGGACATACCAATCTCCTAGACTTTTCAGTGAAGGCGCGCCATTTAAAAGGCGCGCCCGGCGCATCAGACGGCGAAGAGCAGGAATTCCCGCTCCCACGAACTGATCACGCGCTTGAAGTTTTCATGCTCGGCCCGCTTGACCGCGACGTAGCCCGTGATGAATTTTTGCCCCAGGTATTTCTCGATGGTCTTGCTGTTTTCCATGCGTTCCAGAGCGTCTTCGATGGTCAACGGCAGGCGCAGGTTGCGCCGCTCATAACCACGGCCCACCACCGGCGCGCTCGGGTTATGGCCTTCGACCATGCCGATGTAGCCGCACAACAGGCTGGCGGCAATCGCCAGGTACGGGTTGGCGTCGGCGCCCGGCAGGCGGTTTTCCACGCGGCGGTTCTGCGGGCCAGCATCCGGTACGCGCAGGCCGACGGTGCGGTTTTCTTCGCCCCATTCCACGTTCACCGGCGCCGAGGTATCGGGCAGGAAGCGGCGGAACGAGTTCACGTTGGGGGCGAATAAAGGCAGCAATTCAGGGATGAACTTCTGCAGGCCGCCGATGTGGTTGAGGAACAGCTGGCTCATGGTCCCGTCTTCATTGGAGAAGACGTTCTTGCCGGTGGCAATGTCGATGATGCTCTGGTGCAGGTGCATCGCGCTGCCGGGCTCGCCGGTCATGGGCTTGGCCATGAAGGTGGCGGCCACGTCGTGCTTGAGCGCGGCTTCACGCATGGTGCGCTTGAACACCAGGATCTGGTCGGCCAGGGACAGGGCATCGCCGTGACGGAAGTTGATTTCCATCTGCGCGGTGCCGTCCTCGTGGATCAGGGTGTCGAGGTCCAGCTCCTGCAGTTCGCACCAGTCGTAGACGTCTTCAAACAGCGGGTCGAATTCGTTGGCTGCTTCTATAGAAAAGGACTGGCGACCGGTTTCCGGGCGGCCGGAGCGGCCAATCGGCGGTTGCAGCGGGAAGTCCGGGTCTTCGCAGCGCTTGGTCAGGTAGAACTCCATCTCCGGCGCCACGATGGGCTGCCAGCCGCGGTCGGAGTAGAGCTTGAGGACTTTCTTGAGCACGTTGCGCGGCGACAGCTCGATCGGGTTGCCTTGCTTGTCGTAGGTGTCGTGGATCACCTGGGCGGTCGGTTCGATGGCCCAGGGCACCAGGAATACCGCGTTCTGGTCGGGGCGGCAGATCATGTCGATGTCGGCCGGGTCGAGCAATTCGTAATAGATGTCGTCTTCGACATAATCGCCGGTCACGGTCTGCAACAGAACGCTCTCGGGCAGGCGCATGCCTTTTTCGGCAATGAACTTGTTGGTCGGCGAAATCTTGCCCCGGGTAATGCCGGTGAGGTCGCCAATCATGCATTCGACTTCTGTGATCTTGTGGTCTTTCAACCAATCGGTGAGCTGGTCGAGGTTGTTACTCATAAATGCCTCTGGGCTGGGTTTCCTGGCATCCATTAAAGGCCAGGCGTTGGTTGACGCAGCATCCGCGTCGTTTTTTCATTCAGGGTAGGAGCTTACCTGCCATTTGCCCGCAGGTTGCATTCCTCAGGCCAAAGTTGTGCGCAATTATGATCGGCACGGCGGATGAGGGTCGCTCAGTGGCGTCGGAGATGGCAAAAAGGAGATCGGCCGGGCCGTCAAGAATATTGGCCGGTGCCTGGGCATTCACACGGGGCGAACGAGCTGCGGACAAAGCCTGGCTGGAGCAGGCGCAGACGCCGATTGGCGGCAGGTGAAACATGAAGCACCCCGGTATTATTGCTGTTATGGGTTTGAATCGAGCTTAGCCTTGTTCATTTTTTTACACAACACCCCCGTAAAAAATCCTACACGGCCCGCTCAAGCCTGCAGGTCCCAAGCCCCTAAAACCCAAAAAACCGCCCCAAAACCCCGCAAAAAAGGCTCCATGGCGCTTTTTTAGGGCAAAAAATGCCTCGCTTGACTTCGGCAGGCCGTTCGGGTTGACTGAAACCAGAAAAGATCAATGATTGATATTTTTAACAACAAAGGTGTTGCATCATGTCGGTACCCCCGCGTGCCGTTCAGCTTAACGAAGCGAACGCGTTCCTTAAGGATCATCCTGAGGTTCTGTACGTAGACCTTCTAATTGCGGATATGAATGGTGTGGTGCGCGGTAAGCGCATCGAACGCACCAGCCTCCACAAGGTTTACGAGAAGGGCATTAACCTGCCTGCCTCTTTATTTGCCCTGGATATCAACGGCTCTACGGTGGAAAGCACCGGCCTGGGCCTGGACATCGGTGATGCTGACCGAATCTGTTATCCAATCCCCGACACCCTGTGCAATGAACCCTGGCAAAAGCGCCCTACCGCGCAACTGCTGATGACCATGCACGAACTTGAAGGTGAACCTTTCTTCGCCGATCCGCGCGAAGTGCTCCGCCAAGTTGTTACCAAGTTTGACGACCTCGGTCTGACCATCTGCGCCGCCTTCGAGCTTGAGTTCTACCTGATCGACCAGGAGAACGTGAACGGCCGGCCACAACCGCCCCGCTCACCGATCTCCGGCAAACGCCCGCACTCGACACAGGTCTACCTGATCGACGACCTCGACGAATACGTCGACTGCCTCCAGGACATTCTGGAAGGTGCCAAGGAGCAAGGCATCCCAGCGGACGCCATCGTCAAGGAAAGTGCCCCGGCGCAGTTCGAAGTGAACCTGCACCACGTTGCCGACCCGATCAAGGCCTGCGATTACGCGGTACTGCTCAAGCGCCTGATCAAGAACATCGCCTATGACCATGAGATGGACACCACCTTCATGGCCAAGCCTTACCCAGGCCAGGCAGGCAACGGTTTGCACGTGCACATCTCCATTCTGGACAAGGACGGCAAGAACATCTTTGCCAGCGAGGATCCCGAGCAGAACGCCGCATTGCGTCACGCGATCGGCGGTGTGCTGGAGACCCTGCCCGCCCAGATGGCGTTCCTGTGCCCCAACGTCAACTCCTACCGTCGTTTCGGCGCACAGTTCTACGTGCCGAACTCGCCGTGCTGGGGCCTGGATAACCGCACCGTGGCGATTCGCGTACCCACCGGCTCGTCCGATGCCGTGCGTATCGAACACCGTGTGGCTGGCGCCGATGCCAACCCTTACCTGCTGATGGCCTCGGTATTGGCGGGCGTGCACCACGGCCTGACCAACAAGATCGAGCCGAACGCTCCGGTGGAAGGCAACAGCTACGAGCAGAACGAGCAGAGCCTGCCGAACAACCTGCGCGATGCCCTGCGTGAGTTGGACGACAGCGAGGTAATGGCCAAGTACATCGATCCTAAATACATCGATATCTTCGTCGCCTGTAAGGAAAGTGAGCTGGAGGAGTTTGAACACTCCATCTCCGACCTTGAGTACAACTGGTACCTGCATACCGTGTAAGCGGTTGCTGCAATAAAAGAACGCCGCTGATTTTGGTCAGTGGCGTTTTTTTATGGGTTTATTTTGGAAACCGGGTTCGCCTCATCGCAGGCAAGCCAGCTCCCACATTTGATCGCGTTCCAACCTTCAAATGCGTTCCATTGTGGGAGCTGGCTTGTCGGGTCGCCGCATCGCTGCGATAGCGGCCTGGCAGACAACACACCTTCCTGCTCATACAATGCCCGCTGCCTTGTAGGAGACATCCATGACCACCCGCCCCGCCACTGTTCGCAAACCCCGCGCCCGCAGCCAGGCCCGGATCGATGCGATCCTTGAAGCCGCCCGCACCTTGCTGGCCGCCGAAGGTGTGGCCAGTTTGTCGATCTACAGCGTGGCCGAACGAGCACAGATACCACCGTCATCGGTGTACCACTTTTTCGCCAGTGTGCCGGCGTTGCTGGAGGCGTTGACCGCTGACGTTCACGCAGCCTTTCGCGCCGCCATCCAGGCCCCCATCGAGCATGAATCGCTCAAGCATTGGCGCGACCTGTCCTACATCGTTGAACAACGCATGCTCAGCATCTACAGCAACGATGCCGCGGCGCGCCAGTTGATCCTCGCTCAGCACGGGTTGACCGAAGTGACCCAGGCCGATCGCCAGCATGATCTGGAATTGGGCGACTTGATGCTGGCGGTGTTCAATCGCCACTTTGAAGTGCCCACGCTACCGAGCGATGTGGACGTGTTTGCCCTGGCATTGGAGTTGAGCGACCGCGTGTACGCGCGCTCGGTGCATCAGCATGGGCTGATTACGCCGCGCATGGCGGAGGAAGGGATGCGGGTGTTTGACGCGTATGTGGGGCTTTATTTGCCGGCCTATCTGCCTAAGCGCTGATCGTTCCCACGCTCTGCGTGGGAATACATCCCGTGGCGCTCTGCGTCACCTTTGGCACAGCGGGACGCGGAGCGCCCCAGGCGGCATTCCCACGCAGAGCGTGGGAACGATCAGTGGCGTTATCACAACTTGGCAATCGACACCTCAGTGGATTTCACAAAGGCAATCACTTCACTGCCGATCACCAGCTCCAACTCCTTGACCGAACGGGTGGTGATCACCGAGGTGACAATGCCGGACGCGGTCTGCACGTCAATTTCCGACAGCACGTCGCCAACCACGATTTCCTTGATGGTGCCTTTGAACTGGTTACGCACGTTGATGGCTTTAATAGTCATGGTGTTTTTCCTGTGTGAGTTATTGAGCCCAACGCAATTGCGTCGGCAGCGGTGAAACAGGTTCGGGTTCCGGTGGGGAACCGGGTAGCGATAGCACGCGGTTGAGCACTTCGGCTTCCAGCGCGGCCAAGCGATGTGAGCCACGGGCCCGTGGGCGTGGCAGGTCGATGTTCAGGTCGAGGCCGATTTCGCCGTTTTCAATCAGAATCACGCGGTCGGCAATCGCCACGGCTTCGCTGACGTCGTGGGTCACCAGCAACACCGTGAAACCGTGCTTGCGCCACAGGTTTTCGATCAGTTGCTGCATCTCGATGCGGGTCAGGGCATCCAGTGCGCCCAGCGGCTCATCGAGCAGCAACAGGCGCGGCTGGTGGATCAACGCCCGGGCGAGTGCCACGCGCTGTTTCTGGCCACCGGACAACGCCGCCGGCCATTCATTGGCGCGCTCGGCCAGGCCAACCGCTTCCAGCGCATCCAGCGCTTTGGGCCGCCAGTCGCCCTTGAGGCCCAGGCCGACGTTATCGATGATCTTTTTCCAGGGCAGCAAACGCGCTTCCTGGAACATCAACCGTGTATCTTCAATCGCTTCGTGCAGTGGCGCGGAGCCGGCCAGCAGCTCGCCGCCACTGGCTTTGTCCAGCCCTGCCAACAGGCGCAGCAAGGTACTTTTGCCGCAACCGCTGCGGCCGACCACAGCCACGAACTGCCCCGCAGGAATATGCAGGTCGATCTCTTTGAGCACTTGGCGGGTACCAAAGGCCTTGCGCAATTTGCGCACCGCCAGTGGGATACCCTTCAACAGACGCGGAGGTTGTTGGGCCGTCATGCTGCACCTCCTTTGACTTGATACGCCGGGTGCCAGCGCAGCCACACACGTTCCAGCCCACGGGCTGCCAGGTCGGCCAGTTTGCCGAGGATGGCGTACATGACGATGGCCAGCACCACCACGTCGGTTTGCAGGAATTCACGGGCATTCATCGCCAGATAACCGATGCCGGAACTTGCCGAAATGGTTTCCGCCACGATCAGCGTCAGCCACATGAAGCCCAGGGCGAAGCGCACCCCCACCAGGATCGACGGCAGCGCGCCCGGCAGAATCACTTGCCAGAACAGGCTGAAACCGGACAAGCCATAGCTGCGCGACATCTCCACCAATGCCGGGTCGACATTGCGAATGCCGTGGTAAGTGTTCAGGTAGATCGGGAACAAGGTCCCCAGGGCCACCAGGAAAATTTTCGCGGTCTCATCAATGCCGAACCACAGGATCACCAGCGGAATCAGCGCCAGGTGCGGCACGTTGCGGATCATCTGCACGGAGCTGTCGAGCAAGCGCTCGCCCCACTTCGACAAGCCGGTGATAAAGCCCAGGGCCAGACCGATGCTGCCTCCGATCACAAAGCCCAGGCCGGCGCGCCAGCCGCTGATGGCCAGGTGCGTCCAGATTTCGCCGCTGACCACCAGGTTCACCCCGGCTTCGATCACTGCACTCGGCGCTGGCAGAATACGCGTCGACAACCAACCCGCCGACACCGACAACTGCCACACCGCCAGCAATAAGATCGGCAGCACCCAGGGCGCCACGCGATGGCTGATTTTTTCTAAGTCCATAACGGCGCCTCAGCTCTGTGACGCAGCTTTGGGAAGGATGTCGTTGGCCACCATCTCGCCAAACGGACTGACGTAGCCGGCGCTTTTTGGCAGCTCGGGACGTTCGATATCCAGGTGCGGGAACAACAGCTCGGCGACCCGATACGACTCTTCCAGGTGTGGATAACCGGAGAAGATAAAGGTATCGATACCCAGGTCCGCGTACTCCTTGACCCGCGCCGCAACCGTGGGGCCATCGCCCACCAGCGCCGTCCCTGCGCCGCCACGTACCAGGCCGACGCCGGCCCACAGGTTGGGGCTGACTTCCAGGTTGTCACGGCTACCGCCGTGCAAGGCTGCCATGCGTTGCTGGCCCACCGAATCGAAGCGCGCCAAGGACGCCTGGGCGCGGGCGATGGTCTCGTCGTCCAGGTGGGAGATCAGTTTGTCGGCGGCTTTCCAGGCTTCGTCGTTGGTTTCGCGCACGATCACATGCAAGCGAATGCCAAAGCGCACCGTGCGTCCCAGTTTTGCAGCCTTGGCGCGTACCTGCGCGATCTTTTCCGCAACGGCTGCCGGCGGCTCGCCCCAGGTCAGCACCATCTCCACCTGTTCGGCCGCCAAGTCCTGGGCGGCCTCGGAGGAACCGCCGAAATACAGCGGCGGGCGTGGCTGCTGGATCGGTGGGTAGAGCAATTTGGCGCCTTTGACGCTGATGTGCTCGCCGTCGTAGTCCACGGTCTCGCCTTCCAGCACACGGCGCCAGATGCGGGTGAATTCCACCGACGCCTGGTAGCGCTCTTCATGGCTCAAGAACAATCCGTCGCCAGCCAGTTCTTCCGGATCGCCACCGGTGACCAGGTTGAACAGCGCACGGCCACCAGACAGGCGATCCAGGGTCGCGGCCTGACGCGCGGCCACGGTCGGGGAGATGATCCCAGGGCGCAGGGCAACCAGGAATTTCAAGCGCTGGGTCACGGGGATCAGCGAGGCGGCCACCAACCACGAGTCTTCGCAAGAGCGGCCCGTAGGGATCAACACCCCGCCGAAACCCAGGCGGTCGGCAGCCTGGGCCACTTGTTGCAGGTAACCGTGGTCGACAGCGCGGGCGCCTTCGGCGGTGCCAAGGTAATGACCGTCGCCGTGGGTGGGCAGGAACCAGAAAATATTGAGGCTCATGGAGTTGTCTCCTGAATGAAGTCGGATTACGGCGCTTTGGCAACCGCGGCGGGTGGCGTCCAGATCACGTCCTTGATGCTCAAGGGCTTGGGGATCAATTTGAGTTGGTAGAAGGTGTCTGCGATTTTCTGCTGGGCGGCGACCACTTCCGGGGTCAGGAACAGCGCGCCGTAGCCCTGGCGTTTCACCGATGTGAGGGTGATATCTGCCGGCAGGCCGAGCAGTGGGGCGACCTGCTCAGTCACTTCCTGCGGGTTGGCCTTGGACCATTCGCCTACCGCACGCACCTCTTCCACCAACGCCTTGATCACTTGCGGGTGCTGTTCGGCGTAGGGTTTGGTGGCTAGGTAAAACTGATGGTTGTCGGCAATTGCGGTGCCGTCTCGCAGGGTGCGCGCTTGCAGTTGCTTCTCGGCGGCGGCCTGGTACGGGTCCCAGATTACCCAGGCGTCCACGCTGCCACGCTCGAATGCGGCACGGGCATCGGCGGGGGGCAGGAACACGGTCTTTACGTCGGTGTAGTTGAGGCCGGCATCTTCCAGGGCACGCACCAGCAGGTAGTGCACGTTGGAGCCTTTGTTGAGCACGACCTTTTTACCCTTGAGCTCGGCCACCGATTTGATCGGCGAGTCCTTGGGCACCAGGATCGCTTCGCTGGTAGGCGCGGGTGGTTCGTAGGCGACGTAGAGCAGATCAGCGCCAGCCGCCTGGGCAAACACCGGTGGGGTTTCGCCGGTAACGCCGAAGTCGATGGAGCCGACGTTCAGGCCCTCGAGCAATTGCGGGCCACCGGGGAACTCGGTCCACTGCACCTGCACGCCTTGGTCGGCCAGGCGTTTTTCCAGGGTGCCCTTGGCCTTGAGCAGCACCAGGGTGCCGTACTTCTGATAACCGATCCGCAAGGTCTCGGCGGCTTGGGCTTGAACGATGGCGCCGAAGGACACAGCCGCAGCAAAGAGTGCGACCAGACCACGACGCAAGATGACAGTGCGCATGGCGCTCTCTCCAACTGTGCGATTAGGGTTTTGGCTGCACCTGCTTGGCCGTTGTCGGCTGAGTAAGGTGAGGGTTTCCAGCTTTTCGGGGTGAGGCTCAGATGCTCCAGCGAGCACTCAACAAACGTTCATTCAATACGTCAGGGTCCAAAGGTTTTGGCCGTCGCGCCATGGCGCTGTAGAGCTGCTCCAGGGCTTCGTGCAGACGCTGTTCAAGTACCGGCACCAGTTGCGCCTGAACACTGCCTTCGCCATAGGCGATCTGGCTGTCTTCGGCAAAAATACCGTGGAGCAATTCCTGCGCCTTGAGGGCCGACAGCACCGGCTTCAGGGCGTAGTCCACCGCCAGCATGTGGGCGATGCTGCCGCCGGTCGCCATCGGCAGCACCACCTTATGGGCCAGCGCACGCTCCGGCAGCAGGTCCAATACGGTTTTCAACGCCCCGGAAAACGACGCCTTGTACACCGGCGTGGCGATCACCAGCCCGTCAGCGTTGGCGACTTGTTGCAGCAGGTCGATGACCTTGGGGCTGTCGAAGCGTGCGTGCAGCAAGTCTTCAGCCGGGAAGTCCCGTACCTGGTAACTCACCACTTCCACGCCCTGCTGTTGCAGCCACTGACGGGTTTTATCCAGCAAGACCCCAGAGCGGGAACGCTGGCTGGGACTGCCTCCAAGTGTTACGACCAGCATGCAGGAGATTCCTTGAGCAAGTGTCGGCGGTTCGCTGTGCGGCGATGGCGCCAAGATGGGATAGACCTTATCAGCAGATTTATATATCTATAAATCTTATTTATTCATTTGTTTATTCCATAAATACATAAGCGTTTAACCAATCGCCAGGCGAAAAAAAAGGCCGTCGAAACGGCCTGAAAACCCCTGCTGTGTGAGACGGTTTGCAACTTGAAGCCTGTGCTGTTCATGAGGCCGCCATCGCGGGCAAGCCCGGCTCCCACAGGGGAATGCGGTCAACTGTGGGAGCCGGGTTTGCCCGCGATGGCGATATCAGCCTTAACGATTGGGTTGTGGGGTAAGACGCAGGTACGGCTTCACCGCGCGATAGCCCTTGGGAAAGCGTTTCTTGATCTCTTCCTCGTCCTTGAGTGACGGCACGATCACCACTTCATCCCCATCCTGCCAGTTGGCCGGCGTCGCCACCTTGTGGTTGTCGGTCAGTTGCAGCGAGTCGATCACCCGCAGGATTTCATGGAAGTTACGCCCGGTACTGGCCGGGTAGGTGATGGTCAGGCGGATCTTCTTGTTCGGGTCGATCACGAACAAGGAGCGCACGGTGAGGGTATCGCTGGCATTCGGGTGGATCAGGTCGTAGAGGTCCGAGACCTTGCGGTCGGCGTCGGCCAGGATCGGGAAGTTGACCACGGTGTTCTGGGTCTCGTTGATGTCTTCGATCCACTTGTGGTGCGAGTCCACTGGGTCTACCGACAGGGCGATGGCCTTGACCCCACGCTTGGCGAATTCGTCCTTGAGCTTGGCGGTGAAACCCAGTTCGGTGGTGCACACCGGCGTGAAGTCCGCCGGGTGGGAAAACAACACTCCCCAGCTGTCGCCCAGCCATTCATGGAAACGAATCTTGCCGGCGCTGGAATCCTGTTCGAAGTCGGGGGCGATGTCGCCCAGTCTTAGGCTCATGGTGTGGCTCCTGATGAGTGCTTATGGAGCCCACTGTGCATGGATTTTTTGTGATTTAAAAAGAATAAATATCGATTTATCTAGACGATAAAAGAATATTAAAAATCAGTTCATTGGACTTGGGAACGGCCTGAGGCCAACATCGCCTTCAAGGTTCGAGAAGGCCTTGAGACGCTGCAAAAAAGAGGGATTCAGGAAGGGCTTGCGGGGGTTGAGCCCGACTTGAACAGCAAGACACCTTGCCCGGCATTGCGCCGGGCAAGGTTTTACAGTCTTACAACAGCGGGATCGAGTAGCTGACGATCAAGCGGTTTTCGTCCTGGTTACGCGCGTTGGCGATGTCGCTGCGCCACATAGCGTTTTTCCACGCCACGCCGACGTTTTTCAGCGGACCTTCCGGTACGACGTAGGCAACAGTGATGTCACGTTCCCACTCGGACTGGCCGGTGAACTCGGTACGGTTGCTGGCGACGGTGTCGATATGATCACCTTTCAGGTAAACCACACCGGCGGTCAGGCCAGGCACGCCGACTTTGGCGAAGTCGTAGGAGTAGCGAGCTTGCCAGGTACGCTCGCCGGCACGGGCGAACTTCTGGATCTGCATGTCGGTGGTGATGTAAGCCGACGAGCCGTCACCCTGGTTCAGCCAAGGGAAGTCGCTGCTGCCGTTGCTGACCTGGTAACCGCCACCGAAGGTGTGGCCGGCAACCGAGTACAGGAACAGGCCGCTGTACAGGTTGTTGTCGACTTTGCCACGGCCGGAGTTCACGCCGCTGTAGTTGCCCGTCGAGAAGTAAGCGGACTGGTTGCCGTTGTTACCATCGTCGGAGCTGTTGAAGTAGCGCAGGTCAGACTTCAGCACGCCAGGACCAATGGCCCAGTTGTGGGTCAGGCCCAGGAAGTGTTGCTTGTAGAAATCTTCCAGGTTGCCGTAGTAGTACTGGGCGGTCAGATCCTTGGTGATCTTGTAGTCGCCACCGGCGTAGTAGAACTTGTTGCTCGAACGCCAGTTCACACCACGGCTGTTGGCGCCGGAGATGGACAGGCTTTCGTTGTTGCTGGAGTTACGGCCCTTGGCTTTTTCGATCTGGCCGGCGACCAGGGTCAGGTCCTTGATGTCGCTGGAGGTGATCTGGCCACCCTGGAAGGTCTGCGGCAGCATACGACCATCGTTGGTGACGATGACCGGCAGCTTGGGCTGCAAGGTACCCAGCTTCAGTTCGGTCTGGGAGATCTTGGCCTTGGCGGTCAGGCCCAGGCTCGAGTAGTTATCAACGGCTTCGCCATTGGACTTGCTCGGGAAGATAGTGCCGCCGTAAGAGCTGGCAGTCGCACCGTTGGTGCCGCCGCCGGAATCCAGGCGAACACCCAACAGGCCGATAGCGTCGAGACCGAAGCCAACAGTGCCTTGGGTGTAACCGGAGATGAAACGCAGATCGAAGCCTTGGCCCCATTCTTCGTTCTTGCTCGGGTTGGCCGTGCCTTCGCGGTTATCGGTGTTGATGTAGAAGTTACGCAGGCCCAGTGTGGCCTTGCTGTCTTCGATGAAACCGGCAGCGCCTGCTTGCTGGGCGATTGCGCCCAACGTTACAGCCACAGCCAAGGTGGACTTCTTCATGTACCGCTCCTCTCATTTCTAATTTTTGTATTTCTTTGGTCTCGGGTCTGACGCCCTCGATCCACAGATGCGCGATTAGCGCCAGATAGTGACCACCAAGTCAATCGTAACCTTGTGTGTCTACTACCTTCGTCTAATCGCAGTTGATTTGGTCCCTGCAGGGTAATGAGTTTTTCATACACCCAAAAAGAATTATTTCATTCTTTTTCATACGATCCAGGAATAAGACTTTCCGTGAAGCTGGTCGGTCAGGATAGACGCGCCGCTCCATAAGCTAATTCCTAAAGGGTATTTACTGGTGCTTTTTTAGATCGATTAGTGTTGCCGTACGGTTGCATACGTCACTCACGATCAAAAAGGCGACGCCATCATGGCCAAACGCACATCCTCCCGTCAATTTGTTACAGTTTTTGTATCGCTATTACTTTCTTTTGGTGTCAACGCCGCCGACCTGACGGTGGGCTACCAGACCGGCATCGATCCCAGCAAGGTTCCCCAGGCCGACGGCCTGTACGAAAAAGCCATCGGCGAAAAAATCGCCTGGCGCCGCTTCAACAGCGGGCCAGAGGTAGTCACGGCCATCGCTTCCGGTGATGTACAAATCGGCAATCTCGGCTCCAGCCCGCTCGCGGCGGCGGCCTCGCGCAACCTGCCGATTGTGGCGTTTATCGTATCGGCACAGATCAACGCTTCTGAAGCCCTGGTGGTGCGCAACGGCAGTGGCATCGACAACCCCCAGGACTTGATTGGTAAAACCATCGCCACGCCCTTCGTCTCCACCTCCCATTACAGCCTGCTCGGCGCGCTGAAACACTGGGGGCTGGACACCAAACAAGTCAAAGTGGTGAACCTGCAACCGGCCGAAATCGCCGCCGCCTGGAAGCGTGGCGATATTGATGGGGCTTTTGTGTGGTCACCGGCCCTGGGCGAAATCCGCAAGACCGGAAAAACCCTGACAGACGCGGCGCAGGTGGGCCAATGGGGCGCACCGACGTTTGAGGTGTGGGTGGCGCGCAAGGATTTTGCGCAAAAACATCCTGAGGTAGTGGCCAAGTTCGCCAAAGTTACCCTGGATGCCTTTGCCGACTATGCCGCCCACAAAGACAGCTGGACGGTGGATTCCGAGCCAGTGCAGAAAATCGCCAAATTGACAGGTTCAAATGCCGACGACATTCCGGAACTGTTGGCCGGTACGACGTTTCCGGATGCGCAGGCACAGCAAACCGCTGCGCTGCTCAAGGGCGGCACGGCGAAGGCGATTGAGGAAACGGCGAAGTTCCTGAAGGAACAGGGGAAGGTAGAGACGGTGCTGCCGGATTATTCGGCCTATGTGACCGACAAATTCATCCCACAATAAATACAGTCTTTGGTGGGAGCTGGCTTGCCCGCGATACCAGCAACTCGGTCCTGCAGTTAAACCGAGGCGCCGCTATCGCAGGCAAGCCAGCTCCCACACAGAGCAGTATTCTTTTACAGGGCCTTCTCGAAAATCTTCGAGTTGCGCTGATAGTTGTACAGCGACGCCCGCGCCGACGGCAGGCGGTCCACGCTGCTCGGCACAAAACCGCGTTCGCGGAACCAGTGGGCCGTACGGGTGGTGAGTACAAAGAGGGTTTTCAAGCCCTGGGCGCGTGCCCGGGTCTGGATGCGTTCGAGCAACACATCGCCTCGCGCGCCGTGGCGGTACTCCGGGTTCACTGCCAGGCACGCCAACTCCCCCGCATCCGAATCCGCGATCTGATACAGCGCCGCGCAGGCGATGATCATGCCTTCGCGCTCGACCACGCTGAACTGTTCGATCTCACGCTCCAGCACTTCCCGCGAACGGCGCACCAGAATGCCCTGCTCTTCCAGCGGGCTGATCAGGTCCAGCAAACCGCCGACGTCTTCGATCGCCGCTTCGCGCACCAGTTCGAATTGCTCCTGGGCCACCAGCGTACCGCCGCCGTCGCGGGTAAACAGCTCGGTGAGCAAGGCGCCATCTTCGGCGTAGCTGACGATATGGCTGCGCCCTACTCCACCCCGGCAGGCTTCGGCAGCGGCATCGAGCAGTTCGGCTTGATAGTTGCTGCCCAGGCGTTGCAGGTGCGCGGGTACTTGTTGTGGGCGCAATTCACGCACCAGGCGGCCGTTCTCATCGATCAGACCGGGATCGGCGCCGAACAGCAGCAACTTGTCGGCACCCAGGTCGATGGCGGCGCGGGTGGCGACGTCTTCGCAGGCCAGGTTGAAGATCTCGCCGGTGGGCGAATACCCCAACGGCGACAGCAGCACGATAGAGCGCTCATCCAACAGGCGGTTGATGCCCTTGCGGTCGACCCGGCGCACTTCGCCGGTGTGGTGGTAGTCCACGCCTTCAAGCACGCCGATTGGCCGTGCGGTGACCAGGTTGCCGCTGGCCACGCGCAGGCGCGAGCCCTGCATCGGCGAGGACGCCATGTCCATGGACAAGCGCGCCTCGATGGCAATACGCAGATGACCCACCGCGTCGATCACACACTCCAGCGTCGCAGCATCGGTGATGCGCAAGCCTTCGTGGTAAGCCGGGGTAAGGCCGCGTGCTTGAAGGCGGGTTTCGATTTGCGGGCGCGAGCCATGCACCAGCACCAGGCGCACACCCAGGCTGTGAAGCAGCACCAGGTCGTGGACGATATTGCCGAAGTTGGGGTGGTCCACACCATCGCCGGGCAGCATGACTACAAAGGTGCAGTCGCGGTGGGCGTTGATGTAGGGCGAAGCGTGACGAAGCCAATTGACGTATTCGGGCATAACACCTGGGCCTGTAATAAAAAGCAGCCAAATAAAGGATCAATCGTGAAAGCGCACAGCGGCTGATGGTTATCGTCGGAACAGGCTTGGCGACACGCTCACTCTCCTTATGTACGAATGGGCAAGGGCAAATTTATGCAGGTTTCAGGCAGTAGTGTTCGATCAGTTCCCGCAATAGACGCACTGTAGGCGTCAAGCGTGACATTTCAAGGTATTCGCCCGGCTGGTGAGCGCAGGCGATGTCGCCAGGCCCGAGCACCAGGGTTTCGCAACCGAGGCGCTGAAGATAAGGCGCTTCGGTGCCGAACGCTACTGCTTCGGCACGATGACCGGTCAAACGTTCCGCCACCCGCACCAGCTCGGCGTCTTCGGGCTGCTCAAAGGGGGGGACTTCGGGGAACAACGGCGCGTAGTCGATCTTGACCTTATGCCGCTCGGCCACGGGTTCGAGCTTCTGGCGAATCGCGGCGCGCAGCACCTCGGGGTCCATGCCCGGCAGGGGGCGCAGGTCGAACTCCAGGGAGCATTGGCCGCAGATGCGGTTGGGGTTGTCGCCGCCGTGAATGCAGCCGAAGTTCATCGTCGGCTGCGGCACGCTGAATTGCGCGTTACGGTACTCGCGCTGCCACGCCAGGCGCAGGCCGCGCAGTTCGCCGATGGCGTCATGCATGGCTTCCAGGGCGCTGTGGCCCAGGCTGGGGTCCGACGAGTGGCCGCTGCGCCCGAGGATGTCGATGCGCTCCATCATCACGCCTTTGTGCAAGCGGATAGGCTTGAGCCCGGTCGGCTCGCCGATCACAGCTGCACGACCTAATGGGCGCCCCGCCTCGGCCAGCGCACGGGCACCGGACATAGAGCTTTCCTCATCACAGGTGGCCAGGATCAACAGCGGTTGCTTGAAGGGTTGGTCCAGCAGCGGCAACACCGCGTCGATAACCAGTGCGAAGAACCCCTTCATGTCACAACTGCCCAGCCCTACCCAGCGACCATCGACTTCCGTCAGCTTGAGCGGGTCGGTCTTCCACAGCGCCGCGTCATACGGCACGGTATCGCTATGCCCCGCCAACACCAAGCCACCGGGGCCGCTGCCGAAACTGGCCAACAGGTTGAACTTGCCGGGGCTGACTGGTTGGATATCGATGGCAAAGCCCAGGTCGCCCAGCCAAGCGGCGAGCAGGTCGATCACCGGGCGATTGCTCTGGTCGAGAGACGCCTGGGTGCAGCTCACCGACGGCGCGGCGATCAAGGCGGCGAACTGCTCTTTCATGGACGGTAACGGCATGCGCGGTCTCCCAACTTCCCGGATGAACCTCACTATAGAGGCATCTGCGCAACACAATAAACCGTTGCGGCACGTTGCCGGGCTCAGTCCTGTACACTGCACGACCTTGGCAGCCACACTTTTCCCCGGCTGCGCTCCCGATCCTGGATTTTCCGGCCATGCAGAAAGAAACCGAAATCAAGCTACGCGTCAGCCGCGAAACACTCGCCGCGCTGCGTGAGCACCCGTTACTGAAAAAACGCAACAAAAGTGGCTGGGAACGCCGTGAGTTGATGAACCAGTACTTCGACACCCCCGAGCGTGACCTGGCCCAGGCCAAGGTTGCCCTGCGCCTGCGCAAGGACGGTGACGACATCATCCAGACCCTCAAGACCCGCGGCCAAAGCGTCGCCGGCCTGTCGGAACGCAACGAATACAACTGGGACCTGCCCAAAGCCAAGCTCGACGTGAAGAAACTCGATGGCGAGTGCTGGCCCGAGCAACTGGCCGAGCTGGACAAAAAGACCCTCAAGCCGATCTTCACCACCGACTTCGTGCGTGAACGCGCCGAGATCGCCTGGGGCCGTGGCAAGGCCAAGGTGGTGATCGAAGCCGCCCTGGACCTGGGCCATGTGGTGGTCGGCAAGCAGAAAGAAGAAATCTGCGAGCTGGAACTGGAACTGCGCGAAGGCGAACCGGCGGCCCTGCTGGAACTGGCCGCCGAGCTGGCCGCAACCCTGGCCCTGATGCCGTGCGACATCAGCAAGGCCGAACGCGGCTATCGCCTGTATGACGCCAGCAGCTACTCCCTGAGCCTGCCGGCGCCACAGATCCACGCCGAAATGCCATTGGACGACGCCTTCGCCGCGATCCTGTGGCACCTGCTGGGCAGCAGCCAGCGCCTGGCTGAGCAATACCGCTTCAATGGCCACTGGCGCCTGCTGCAGGACTGGGTCGAGAACCTCGGCGAGTTGCGCGCCCTGATCGGCAGCCTCGGTCAGGCCGCGCCGCGCCAATCCACCAGCGAACTGCGCAGCGCCCTGGATGCGTTGCTGGAAGACTGGCGCCCGCTGGTCCAGGCCGGTGACGACGATGAAGACATTCGCAAAGCCGCGCCCGAGCAGTTCATCGAAGAGCTGCAAGACGTGCGCTGGGGCCTGTTCTCACTCAACCTCTCGCGCTGGCTGCTGGCCCGCACCTGGACGGCCGAGCGTAATGTGCGTGGCAACCGCCAGGGCGCTGCGCAAATCACCAACTGGCTGCCACGCCTGTTGGCTGACGACGCCGTCGCCCTGCAACTGCAGCGCTACCAGCAACAGCCGGAAGATCTGGCTGAGCAACTGCCGCGTATCGAACGCATTCAGGCCTGGCTGCACCATGCGCGCCATGTGGTGGACATTCCTGAGCTGGACCGTTTGTACGGCGAACTGAACAAGCTGGCGCACCTGGCCAACCAGCCGATTACCGATGAATCCCTGGATGCGCGTATGCATCAGGCGATTGCGGTGTATCAGAATCGTGCCTGGAAGACCCTTCTGCGCCTGTAATCGCTATCGCGGGCAAGCCCGCTCCCACATTTGCTGTGGGAGCGGGCTTGCCCGCGATGAGGCCCTCCCTGTCAGCGCAAGACTGGCAGGCTAGTGGTGGACTTGATCTCCGACAGCGCCACAATCGAGTTGACCTCCTGGATCCCCGGCACCATCGACAACTTCTCGAAGAAAAACCGCTCGTACGCCTCGATATCCGAGGTGACGATACGCAGCAGAAAATCCACCGCCCCCATCAGCACGTAGCACTCCAACACTTCCGGAAAACCGCGAATCGCCTCGGTGAACTCAGTGAAATTGGAGCGACCGTGGGCGTTGAGTTTGACCTCGGCGAAAATCTGCGTGTTGAGCCCGATTTTCTTGCGGTCCAGCAGGGTGACCTGGCCGCGGATCACCCCCTCCTCCTTGAGCCGCTGAATACGCCGCCAGCATGGCGACTGCGACAGGCCGACCTGCTCGGCAATCTGTGCACTGGAGAGCGAGGCATCCTCTTGCAGCAAGGCCAGGATGCGGCGGTCGTAGGCGTCCAACTCATTTTGCATAAAAGAACCCATGAATAGGCTTATCTTGAATTGTTTTGGTCTATTTATCGCCAAATAGGTTTATTTTAGATAAGAAATCTCCCGAAGCGAATGTAAAAATTTCTCCAGTCGAAACTGGAGAGTCAGCATGCATGCCGTCGAAACCGCCTACCCCGCCACCCGCGTCGATGCGTGGGCCGTCAATAGTAGCCACTGCCAGGCGCACTATCGCATCGTCGCCGAGGCTGAACCGGACGTGCTGTGCCGGGTGCTGAACTACTTCGCGCTGCAATTGCTCACGCCCACCCAGGTCAGCATGAACCGGGAAGCCGACCTGCTGAGCATCGATATCGTGATGACCGGCCTGAGCTGGCACCGCGCCCAGGTGATCGGTGAAAAGATTCGAAACCTGATCAGCGTCTGCACCCTGGAGCTGTGGTCGGCTGATTCCGAGCGGCCTCAAGCGCTGGCGGCGATGGCGCAGTAAAAACCGGCAACACACGCGCCAGCAGGACCTTCAGCGGCTGGCTAGCCTGGGATTACCCCCACGCCCCAGGAAAACCTGCATGCCCGTCGCCGCTCACGATCACCTCTTGGAACTGCAGCAATTGTTGCCGGCGCTGGTCGAGCAAGGGTTGATCACGGCGCAGGCGGCGCAAAAGGTAGCGCCAGCGTCCGGCAGCCAGCATCCCTTGGAATGCATCGCAGCCCAGGGCCCTTGTCTGGAGACCTTGATTCAATGGCTGGCCCGGCAGGTCGGCCAGCCTTACCTGCGCATCGACCCATTGAAGATTGATGTGGCGGCCGTGGTGCCCTTGATGTCCCACGCCTTTGCTCAGCGCCACGGCATTCTTGCAGTCGCGGTGGATGCCCACAGCGTGACGGTCGCCAGTGCCCAACCCCATATCACCACTTGGGAAGCCGGGCTGTCCCAGGTACTCAAACGCACGATCAAGCGCGTGGTTGCCAACCCTCAGGATATTCAGCGCTGTATCAACGAGTTTTACCGCTTGGCCAAGTCCGTCAGCGGTGCGGATCAAAAAATGACGGCGCCTGGCAATGTCGACTTGCTCAGCCTCGGCGCCAGCGACAAGGAGCCGGACGCCAACGACGCGCATATCGTCAACATCGTCGACTGGCTGCTGCAATACGCCTTTGGCCAACGAGCCAGCGACATCCATATCGAGCCCTGCCGCGACCAGGGTCGGGTGCGCTTTCGCATTGATGGGCTGCTGCATGACGTCTATCAATTTCCCCCGCAGGTCACCATGGCCGTGGTCAGCCGCCTGAAAAGCCTGGGGCGAATGAACGTGGCCGAAAAACGCAAGCCCCAGGATGGCCGCGTCAAGACCCGGAACCGTGCGGGTGTCGAAGTGGAATTGCGGCTTTCCACCCTGCCCACGGCATTCGGCGAAAAACTGGTGATGCGAATTTTCGACCCACAGGTGCTGCTCAAGGATTTCGACCAGTTGGGTTTGTCCAGCGCCGACCAGCAACGCTGGCACGCCATGACGCGACGCACCCACGGCATCATCCTCGTCACAGGCCCGACCGGCTCAGGCAAGACCAGCACCCTCTACACCACCCTCAGGCAACTGGCGACCCGCGAGGTCAACCTGTGCACGGTGGAAGACCCGATTGAAATGGTCGAGCCGGCCTTCAACCAGATGCAGGTCCAGCACAACATCGACCTCACCTTCGCCAGCGGCATCCGCGCCCTGCTGCGCCAAGACCCGGACATCATCATGATCGGCGAAATCCGCGACCAGGAAACCGCAGAGATGGCTATCCAGGCCGCGCTGACCGGGCACCTGGTGCTCTCGACCCTGCACACCAACGATGCACCCAGTGCCATCAGCCGCCTGCAGGAACTGGGCGTTGCTCACTATTTGATCAAAGCCACGCTCATAGGTGTGATGGCGCAGCGCCTGGTGCGGCTTCTGTGCAGCCACTGCAAGCACCCCGCGGGCCTGGAGGACGATGGCGGCTACGAAGCTGTCGGCTGTGCACACTGCCGTGACAGCGGTTATCGAGGCCGGGCCGGACTGTATGAAATCATGCTCATGGGCCCGGCACTCCAGGCGCTGGTCACTCCAGGCGCGGACGTACAAGCCCTGCGCCGTGGGGCACTGGCGCAGGGCATGAGCAGCCTGCGCATGGCCGGCATCGAGAAAGTGAAGGCCGGGCTGACCACGATGACGGAGGTGTTGCGGGTCACGCCAGGGGATTCAGAAACAAATCCTTTGTTTGTTGGGCCATGAAACCGTCCTTATCCGTGACCAGACCGTTACAATCGGCCTAATGTCATTCACTGACACCTTCAGATAGGGAATCGCTATGCAGATCGGAACCGTACTGCTTCTTTTCGTGGGCTTGGCCATCGCCATTCTGTTCATGGGGTTCAAAGTGGTGCCCCAGGGCTACCAATGGACTGTCGAGCGTTTCGGCCGCTACACCAACACCCTCAAGCCCGGCCTGAATATCATCATCCCGGTCATGGACCGCATCGGTCGCAAGATCAACGTGATGGAAAGCGTGCTGGATATCCCGCCTCAAGAAGTCATCACCGCCGACAATGCCACCGTGCAGATCGATGCCGTGTGCTTCTTCCAGGTGGTCAACACCGCCCAGGCCGCCTATGAGGTCAATAACCTCGAACATGCTATCCGCAACCTGCTGCAGACCAATATCCGTACCGTACTCGGCTCCATGGAACTGGACGCCATGCTGAGCCAGCGTGACGGCATCAACGAAAAACTCCTGCGCACCGTGGATGAAGCCACTGCGCCATGGGGCATCAAGATCACTCGTATCGAGATCAAGGATATCAGCCCGCCTGCCGACCTGATGGCCGCCATGTCCGGCCAAATGAAAGCCGAACGGATCAAGCGTGCACAGATCCTCGAAGCCGAAGGCCTGCGGGCGTCGGCGATCCTGACAGCGGAAGGCAAAAAGCAGGCGCAAATCCTTGAAGCCGAAGGCAGCCGCCAGGCAGCGTTCCTGGAATCCGAGGCCCGCGAGCGCCAGGCCGAAGCCGAAGCGCGGGCGACACAAGTGGTGTCCGAAGCCATTGCGTCGGGCAACGTGCAAGCGGTGAACTACTTCGTCGCGCAAAAATACATCGACGCCCTGGGCAAACTCGCCTCGGCCAACAACAGCAAGGTCATCCTGATGCCGCTGGAAGCCAGCCAGGTGATTGGCGCCGTGGGCGGTATCGGCGAAATCGTCAAGGCAACCTTCGGCAACCAGAAAGGCTGAGGCCAACACCATGTGGGACTTTTTGCTGCATTTGTCGTTTTGGGACTGGTTAGCCCTGGGCACCGTGCTGTTGATTCTCGAGGTGTTCGGTGCCGGAGGCTACCTGCTCTGGATGGGCATCGCCGCCGCAGCCGTGGGCGTGATCAAGTTCCTGTTCCCGCCGCTGGGGCTGGAATGGCAACTGCTGCTGTTTGCGGTGTTGTCGATACTGACCGCCGTGTACTGGTGGAAACGCCAACGCAGCAGTGCCAAGGCCAGCGATCAACCGGGGTTGAACGAGCGCGGTTCAGAGTTGGTCGGGCGCACTTTCGTGGTGCATCAAGCCATTGTGGATGGCCGCGGCAAGGTCAAAGTCGGCGATGGCGTGTGGATGGTCACCGGTGCAGACGCCCCCATGGGCGCTCAAGTCCGCGTGGTTGGGCAGGATGGGGTGATTTTAAAGGTTGAAACTGTTTAGTCAGTGATGGAACTGGATCGGGTTAACTACAATCAAAACGTACAGATAACCCACCGGAGTCACCCATCATGCGTCTCAAATATGCTGTCGCAACCCTCGCTGTGCTTTCCCTACCTGTCGGCTCAGCCATGGCCGATAGCTTCTGGCGTAATGTCATCTCGTCGGGCGCCACCACTGGCTCGACTTACCTGACGTTCAAGGACCACAAGCTGGTGGTCGCCGCCCAGGACGACGCAGGCAGCTTCGTCGCCAGCGACGGCGGCATTCGCGGCCCGTACCTGGAAGCGGCCATGCAGAAGGTCCGCGCCGACAACCCTGGCCTCCAAGCCACCGACATGGAACTGGCTAACGCCATCCTGGCGAAGAATGCTGTAACCGAGTAACAACTGCCCTCATAAAAAATGCCGCTTTTTCAAGCGGCATTTTTTTGCCTGCTGCATGACGAATCGTTCATGGATGACAGGCTATATTCAGTCTCAGCATGCAACCATGCCCTACTGACACGTCTATTTTTCATTGCCTACCTGAAACGGATGCCTTCTTCGTCATGAGCCAACAGCCCTTCCTGCCGTTTTCCAAACCGACCATTGATGAAGCCACCATCGCGGCGGTCGGCGATGTTCTGCGTTCCGGCTGGATCACCAGCGGGCCAAAGGTGCAGGCGTTCGAAGCACAGTTGTCTGACTATTTTGGCGGACGTCCGGTGCGCACCTTCAACTCGGGCACCTGCACCATGGAGATCGCCTTGCGCATCGCCGGGATCGGGCCTGGGGATGAAGTCATCACCACGCCAATCTCCTGGGTTGCCACGGCCAACGTGATTCTCGAAGTGGGCGCCACTCCCGTCTTCGCCGACATCGACCCGGTGACGCGCAATATCGACCTGGCCCAGGTGGAAGCCGCCATTACTCCGCGCACCAAGGCGATCATCCCGGTCTACCTGGCCGGCTTGCCCCTGGATATGCCGATGCTCTACGCGCTGGCCAACAAGTACAACCTGCGCATTGTCGAAGATGCTGCCCAGGCCCTGGGGTCCAGCTGGGATGGAGAACGCATCGGCGCAACTGGCGACTTCGTGTCCTTCAGCTTCCAGGCGAACAAGAACATCACGTCGTCCGAAGGCGGCTGCCTGGTGTTGAACAATGCCGAGGAGGCCCGTCTGGCAGAGAAGTACCGCCTGCAAGGCGTCACCCGCAGCGGCTTCGATGGCCTGGATGTGGATGTGCTGGGTGGCAAGTTCAACATGACCGACATTGCCGCCGCCATCGGCCTGGGGCAATTTGCGCACATCGAGAAAATCACCGCCCATCGTCAGAACCTGGCACGGCACTACTTCAAATGCTTCGGCAGCAATTTCGAAGCCCAATACGGCGCGCAACTGCCGCCGGCCGACTTCGAAAACAGCAACTGGCACCTGTTCCAACTGGTATTGCCGGAGCGCCAGGATGGCCTGCCAGCCCGTGCGACGTTCATGGAGCAGATGCAGGCCCACGGCGTGGGTATCGGCTATCACTACCCGCCGATCCACCTGCTGAGCCTCTATCGGGCACAGGGTTTCAAGGAAGGCATGTTCCCGGTGGCCGAACGTGTTGGGCGTTTGATCGTGTCGTTGCCGATGTTCACGGCGATGACAGAGGCGGATGTGGAGCGGGCTGTAGCGGCGGTTAAAGCCGTACTGAAAAAAGACTGATCACAACAAATCAACTGTGGGAGCTGGCTTGCCTGCGATGCTGGCACCTCGGTGTATCGGTGATACCCGGGTGATCCAATCGCAGGCAAGCCAGCTCCCACATTGAGGTGTGCTGTTGCAGCTGTTGCGTTTATTCGCCGATCGCGGCTTTGTAGCCGGCGGCATCCAGCAGTTTGTCCAGCTCGGCCTTGTCGCTTGGCTTGAGCTTGAAGATCCAGGCGCCGTACGGGTCAGAGTTCAACAGCTCAGGACTGCCACCCAATTCTTCGTTGACGGCAAGTACTTCGCCCGCAATCGGCGAGTAGATATCCGAAGCGGCCTTGACCGACTCCACCACGCCCGCCTGGTCTTGAGCGGCAAACACCTTGCCCACTTCGGTCAGTTCAACAAACACCACATCACCCAAAGCTTCCTGTGCATGGTCGGAGATCCCGACGGTCACGGTGCCGTCAGCTTCCAGACGGGCCCATTCGTGACTTTCGGCAAAACGCAGGTCGGCAGGGATATTGCTCATAGTCTGTGTCCTCAAGATGAAATGTCAGCGGCCATTGGCCTGCCGGAATTGGTTAGATCAGGGTTTTGCCATGACGCACGAAGGTCGGCTTGACCACTCGAACCGGATACCACTTGCCGCGGATTTCCACTTCGGCCCGGTCGGCAGTCGCCGTCGGCACACGCGCCAGCGCAATGGATTTGCTTAGCGTAGGCGAGAAACTACCACTGGTGATCTCTCCTTCGCCAACATTGGCGATACGAACCACTTGGTGAGCACGCAGCACACCACGCTCTTCAAGGACGAGCCCGACCAGTTTGAACTGCACGCCGGCTGCTTTTTCTGCTTCCAGCGCAGCGCGGCCAATGAAGTTACGCTCGACAGGTTCCCAGGCGATGCTCCAGGCCATGTTGGCCGCCAGCGGCGAGACGGCCTGGTGAATATCCTGGCCATACAGGTTCATGCCGGCCTCCAGGCGCAAGGTATCGCGCGCACCGAGGCCGATGGGGGAAATGCCAGCGCCCACCAGGTCGTTGAAAAAGCCCGGTGCCTGATCGGCCGGCAGCACGATTTCGAGGCCGTCTTCGCCGGTATAGCCGGTGCGGGCGATATACCAGTCGCCATCGGCCCGGCCTTCGAACGGTTTGAGCTGATGGATCAGGATGCCACGGGACTGGGTCACCAGTTCGGCGATTTTCTGCCGGGCGTGGGGGCCTTGGATGGCGAGCATGGCCAACTCGGAGCGCTCATGCAGTTGCACTGAGTAGCTGCCCAGTTGCGCCTGCATCCAGGCCATGTCCTGATCGCGCGTGGCGGCGTTGACCACCAGGCGGTAACCGGTTTCGGTGCGGTAGACGATCATGTCGTCCACCACCCCGCCCTGCTCGTTGAGCATGGCGCTGTATAACGCACGGCCACAGCCGTGCAGTCGGTCGACATCATTAGCCAGCAGGTACTGGAGCCATTCCTTGGCCTGGGGGCCGGTGACATCGATCACGGTCATATGAGATACATCGAAGACCCCGCAGTCGCGTCGCACCTGGTGGTGTTCTTCAACTTGCGAGCCGTAATGCAAAGGCATATCCCAACCGCCAAAATCGACCATTTTCGCGCCGAGGGCGAGATGCAGGTCATACAGAGGCGTACGCTGTCCCATGGGTTTCTCCTTCCGGGCTTGGCGAAGGCGCGCAGAGCTGCCACGCGCGCCGAACACCTTGTACTACAAGGCCCGCAGCCACATACAGCAGGTCGATCCGAAAGACGGAGCGCACCGAATGCCGCGCATTGTAGCCTCAAGCCGTAGGACTGGCACCTAACCGATTTGCCGAGCCGAGCGACGAATCAGCCCGATGACCGGCAACAAGCCGACCAGCACAAGGGTCAGCGCCGGCAAAGACGCCCGTGCCCATTCGCCTTCACTGGTCATTTCAAAGATGCGGACCGCCAGGGTGTCCCAGCCAAACGGGCGCATCAGCAAGGTGGCCGGCATTTCCTTGAGCACATCCACGAACACCAGCAGCGCTGCGCTCAACGTGCCCGGCAGCAATAACGGCAGATACACTTTGCAAAACAGTCGTGGGCCGCTCACCCCAAGGCTGCGTGCCGCTTCGGGCAAAGACGGTCGGATTCGCGCCAGGCTGTTTTCCAGCGGCCCGTAGGCCACCGCCAGGAACCGCACCAGGTACGCCAGCACCAGTGCCGACAGGCTGCCCAGCAGCAAAGGCTTGCCCGCCCCGCCCAGCCAGCCGGAGAGCGGCACCACCAGCTCGCGGTCCAGATAGCTGAACGCCAGCATGATCGACACCGCCAGCACCGAGCCTGGCAAGGCATAGCCGACATTGGCCAGGCTGATACCAGAGCGAATCGCCCGGGTGGGCGCCAGACGGTTGGCAAAGGCCAGTATCAGCGCGACGCTGACGGTGATCAGGGCTGCGATACCGCCCAGGTAGAGGGTATGCACGATCAGCCCGGTGTAACGTTCATCCAGGTCGAAGCGGCCACGCTGCCAGAACCACGCCACCAGTTGCAGCATCGGAATCACGAACGCACAGGCGAAGACCAGGCTGCACCACACGCTGGCCGCCACGGCTTTGAACCCGCGCAAGTGGTACAACGCCTTGCCCCGCGGGCGCTCATTGCTCGGTCGACTGGCCCCGCGCGCACGTCGCTCGCCATACAGCACCAACATCACTACCAGCAGCAGCAGACTCGCCAGTTGCGCGGCACTGGACAGGCTGAAAAAGCCGTACCAGGTTTTATAGATAGCGGTGGTGAAGGTGTCGAAATTGAACACCGAGACCGCGCCAAAATCCGCGAGTGTCTCCATCAACGCCAAGGCCACACCAGCACCAATCGCTGGCCGCGCCATTGGCAATGCCACACGCCAGAACGCTTGCCATGGCGATTGCCCCAGCACCCGCGCCGCTTCCATCAAGCCTTTGCCCTGAGCCAGGAACGCGCTGCGCGCCAGCAGGTAGACATAGGGATAGAACACCAGCACCAACACGATGACCACGCCGCTGGTAGAGCGTACCCGCGGCAAGCGCAACCCGGTGCCGAACCACTCGCGCAGCAGGGTTTGCACCGGGCCGGCGAAATCCAGCAGGCCCACAAACACGAAGGCCAGCACATAGGCAGGGATTGCAAAGGGCAACATCAGTGCCCAGTCGAGCCAGCGCCGCCCGGGGAACTCGCACAGGCTGGTCAGCCAGGCCAGGCTGACGCCCAGCAGCGTCACGCCCAGGCCGACACCGAGCACCAGGGTCAAGGTGTTGCCCAGCAAGCGGGGCATCTGAGTGTCCCAGAGGTGCGACCAGATCTGCGGGTCGATGCTTTGCCAGGACAGCAGCAGCACGCTCAGCGGCAACAGCACCAAGGCGGCGACGCTGAAAACCGGCAGGTACCAGCGACGTTGGGCGGGGTGGGCCAAGGAAAAGCTCTCAGAAAAATAAAGATGTTGAAGCGGCCACTAACCAATGTGGGAGCTGGCTTGCCTGCGATACAAGCACCCCGGTGTATCAGTGATACCGACGTGATGCAATCGCGGGCAAGCCAGCTCCCACAGTCGAGCGGCGCAGCTTCAGTTCCAGCCAGCGCGATCCATCAGGCGAATCGCTTCGGCCTGGCGCTTGCCTGCCACTTCCACTGGCAAGGTATCGGCCACGAACTTGCCCCAGGTCGCCACTTCCGCCGATGGCGGTACCGCCGGGTTGGCCGGGAACTCCTGGTTGACGTCGGCGAAGATCTTCTGCGCCTCAGGCGTGGTCATCCACTCCACCAGCGCCTTGGCCGCTTCCGAGTGTGGTGCGTGCTGGGTCAGGCCGATGCCGGAGAGGTTCACATGCACGCCGCGGTCGCCCTGGTTCGGCCAGAACAACTTCACTGCCAGGTCTGGCTTCTGCTTGTGCAGGCGACCGTAGTAATAGGTGTTGACGATACCCACGTCGCATTGCCCGGCGTTGATGGCCTCCAGCACAGCGATGTCATCGGAGAACACGTCGGTGGAGAGGTTATTCACCCAACCCTTGATGATTTCTTCGGTCCTGGCCGCGCCATGGGTTTCGATCAACGTGGCGGTCAGCGACTGGTTGTAAACTTTTTTCGCCGTGCGCAGGCACAGGCGGCCTTCCCACTGCTTGTCGGCCAGGGCTTCGTAGGTGGTCAGGTCGCCCGGTTTTACTCGGTCGGTGGAATAGGCGATCGTTCGCGCCCGCAGGCTCAAACCGGTCCAGGCGTGGGCCGATGAGCGGTATTGCAGAGGAATATTCTTGTCGATCACAGGAGAGGTGAACGATTGCAGGATGCCCATCTGCTCGGCCTGCCAGAGGTTGCCGGCGTCAACGGTGAGCAGCAGGTCGGCGGTGGCGTTCTCGCCCTCGGCCTTGATGCGCTGCATCAACGGGGCTTCCTTGTCGGTGATGAACTTGACCTGTACGCCGGTCTTTTTGGTGTAGGCGTCGAACACAGGCTTGATCAGTTCGTCGATACGCGAGGAGTAGACCACGACTTCGTCGGCCGCCTGCACGGTGGTGCTGCCGATCAGGGTGAGTGCCAGGGCAGTCAGGAGGCGCTTGGGTGCCAACATGGGTGCGGTCTCTCATTTGCAAATGGAGGGCAAATGATAAGGACTCACATTTGGTAACGCTTGGTGGAGGCGTTACCAGATGTTGCACAGCCAGAATATGCGCCGGAGCTGACGGCCTCATCGCGGGCAAGCCCGGCTCCCACAGAGGGTTGTATTGTCAGTTCAGGGTTTGGCGAGTTCGGGGAGATCGCCAGTCAATCCGAGTGCCTGGCGCACAAACACGGCTTTGGCTTCGGGCATCTGGTCGACGATTTTCAAACCCGCGTTGCGTAACCAGCGCAGCGGCAGTTGATCGGCCTGGAACAAGCGCTCAAAGCCTTCCATCGCCGCCATCAGCGCCAGGTTGTGGGGCATGCGACGTCGCTCGTAACGGCTCAGCACTTTCACATCGGCCAGGCGCTCGCCGCGCTCGGTCGCCGCCAACAGCACTTCGGCCAGCACGGCTGCATCGAGCAAACCCAGGTTGACGCCCTGCCCCGCCAACGGGTGGATGACGTGAGCGGCGTCGCCGATCAGTGCCAGGCCTTCGGCCACATAGCGTTTGGCATGGCGCTGGCGCAACGGTACGCACACACGCGGGTCAGCACTGAGCACGGTGCCCAGGCGTCCCTCGAAAGCACGCTCCAGCTCACGGCAGAAGCCTTCTTCATCCAGCGCCATCAAGCGCTCGGATTCGGCGGGCGTGGTCGACCAGACTATCGAACACCAGTCTTCCTGCCCATCGCGCACCAGCGGCAGGAACGCCAGCGGACCGGTGTCGGTGAAGCGTTGCCACGCGGTACGCTGGTGCGGCTGACTGCTGCGCACGCTGGTGACGATGGCGTTGTGCAGGTAATCCCATTCACGGGTAGGTGTACCGGTCAGGCGGCGTACGGCGGAGTTGGCACCGTCGGCGGCCACCACCAGCGGCGCGCGCAGCTTGCGGCCGTCGGCCAGGGTCAGTAACCAGTCATCGCCGGAGCGGCGCATCTGTTCCAGGCGCGCACTGGCCAGCAGGCCGAGGTCGCAGTCATGCAGGCGATCGAGCAAGGCATCCTGCACCACGCGGTTCTCGACGATATGCCCAAGCACCTCGGCATGCACACTGGCCGCCGAGAAGTGGATCTGCCCGGTGCCGCTGCCGTCCCATACCTGCATTTCGCCATAGGGGCTGGCACGCCGCTCTACGATACCGTCCCACACGCCCAGGCGCTCAAGAATGCGCTGGCTGGCCGCCGACAACGCGCTCACCCGCGGTTCAAACGCCGCAGCCGGGTCAAATGGCTTGACGCTCAACGGGCTGCCGTCGAGCAGCAGTACTTGCAAGCCACTGCCCTGCAACGCCAGCGCCAGGGCGCTTCCGACCATTCCGGCCCCGACAATCAGCACATCTGCGCGCATGTCCATATTCAAGCCTGTCTCGCTGGCGGCTTGCGCCGCACATAAAGGGTTTTGTCGACCCGCGCCACCAGAGTGCCGGAGCCGTCATGAATCTCGACTTTGAGGTGGGGCAGATATTTCTCGCCACCTTCAGTCTGGCGCCGGATCTGATCGAGCAAAGCGTCGTCGATGGAGAATTCGGCATATACCGGGCCTTTGCCCGGCGAGATGAAGTCGATACTCGCAGCCTTGTCCCACACGATGTAGTCGCGGCCCAGGTTCTCGATCAACAGCAACATGTAGAACGGATCGACCATCGAATACAGGCTGCCGCCAAATTGCGTACCGACGTAATTGCGGTTGTACCAACCCAGGCCCATGCGCACCTTGGCATGTCGGAAATCGGCACTCAATGCCTGCACCCGCACCCCGGCGCCGAGGTACGGCGGGTACAGGGTGAGGAACCAGCGCAACAGCCGCGCCTTGCCCACGCGTTGGGTTAGCCACTTACGCATCGGAACGCGTACCCAAGCCCATGGCCTGACGGGCGAACCAGCGTTTGGCCGGTGGTAACAGGTCGAGGCCAAGCAAGCCCATATTGCGGCCCAGCGCCATCAACGGTTGGGCACTGCCAAACAGGCGCGTGACCTGGTCGGAGAAGCCTACGGTGAGTTGCTGGTCGAGGCGCTGGCGCTCGCGATAGCCTTGCAAGGTCGCCAGGTCACCCGGCACAGCAGGCCCGGCCAACAGGGCTTCGGCCAAGGCATTGGCATCGCGCAGGGACAGGTTGAACCCCTGCCCGGCAATCGGGTGCAGGCTGTGGGCGGCATTGCCGAGGACCACCAGGTGCGAACGCACTTGCTCTTCGGCTTCCACCAGGGTCAACGGGTACAGGTGGCGGGCGCCCACTCGCTTGAGGGTGCCCAGGCGATACCCGAACACACCCTGAAGTTCGCTCAGGAAGCTACGCTCGTCGAGGCTGGCCAAGCGCTGGGCGTCCATGCCGATGCGGGTCCAGACCAGCGCGCAACGGTTGTCCGGCAGCGGCAGCAAGGCCATGGGGCCTTCATCGGTAAAGCGCTCGAACGCCTCGCCATTGTGCGCTTCGCTCGGCGTGATGTTGGCGATCAGCGCGCTCTGGTTGTAGGGCCGGGTTTTCACGCCGATGCCCAGCTGCTCACGCAAGCCGGAACGGCCGCCATCGGCCAGTACCGCAAGGTCGCATTCCAGCACGGTTTCATCGTTGAGGGTCAGGCGATAGCCATCGGGCAGAGGCTCCATGCGCGTGACTTCTGCCGGGCAACGCCAGCTCACCACGTCCTTGTCCAAGCCTTGCCACAGGCATTGGCCGAGCCAGGCGTTTTCCACCACATAACCCAGGGCTGGCACGCCCTCCTCCATCGCGGACAAACGCGCGGTGGAGAAGCGCCCACGGTCCGATACATGGATCTGCTTGATCGGCTCCGCCCGTCGGGAAATGGCCTGCCACAGGCCCAGACGCTGGTAAATCTGGCGCGCGCCAAACGACAGCGCGGAAGATCGCGCATCGTAGCTCGGCTGGTAGCTGTCGCCCGGTGCAAAGGGTTCGATCAGTACGATCTTCCAACCCCGAGCCTTGGCCCCGGCTTGCAATGCCAGGGCCAGGCTGGCCCCCACCAGGCCGCCGCCGACAATCGCCAGGTTGACCCGGCTCATCGGGCAGCCGCCATCAACGCTTCGATCTCGGCAACGGTCTTGGGCACACCGCCGGTCAGGATTTCACAGCCTTGCTTGGTCACTACCACGTCGTCCTCGATGCGCACGCCAATGCCACGCCATTTCTTTGCCACAGTCTGGTTGTCCGGGGAAATATAGATACCCGGCTCCACGGTCAAGGCCATGCCCACTTCCAGCACGCGCCATTCACCGCCCACTTTGTACTCGCCCACATCATGCACATCCATGCCCAGCCAGTGGCCGGCACGGTGCATGTAGAAGGCGCGGTAGGCTTCGCTGGCGATCAGTTCGTCAACGTCACCTTGCAACAACCCCAGCTTCACCAGGCCGGCGGTGATGACCTGCACGGTCGCCTCGTGGGCCTGGTTCCAATGTTTGTTCGGCGCGATCTGCTTGAAGGCGGCTTCCTGGGAGGCCAGCACAATCTCGTAGATCGCCTTTTGCTCGGGCGAAAACTTGCCGTTGACCGGCCAGGTACGGGTGATATCGCTGGCGTAGCAATCGATCTCACACCCGGCGTCGATCAGCACCAGGTCGCCGTCCTTGAGCACCGCGTCATTCTGCTGGTAATGCAGGATGCAGCTGTTGCGCCCAGCAGCGACGATGGAGCCATAGGCCGGCATCTTCGCGCCGCCTTTGCGAAACTCGTAATCCAGCTCGGCTTCCAGGCTGAACTCATGCAGGCCGGCACGACTGGCCTGCATCGCCCGCACATGGGCCGCACAGGAGATTCGCGCCGCCTCGCGCATCACCTTCACTTCTGCCGCCGATTTATACAGGCGCATATCGTGGAGCAAATGATCCAGGGCAACGAATTCGTTCGGCGGCTGGGCGCCCAGGTGCGCTTTGGAACGGATCACGTTGATCCACTCCATCACGTGCCGGTCGAACTCGGCATTGCTGCCCATGGCCGAGTACACGCGGTCGCGACCTTCGATCAGGCCGGGCAGGATGTCGTCGATATCGGTAATGGGGAAGGCGTCATCCGCGCCAAAGTCGCGAATCGCGCCCTCGGTGCCCGCACGCAGGCCGTCCCACAATTCGCGCTCGGCATTGCGCTCGCGGCAGAACAGCACGTACTCGCCGTGCTGGCGACCGGGCATCAGCACGATCACCGCTTCGGGCTCGGGGAAACCGCTCAGGTACTGAAAATCGCTGTCCTGGCGGTAAACATGCTCGACATCGCGGTTGCGGATGGCCACGGCGGCGGCCGGCAGGATCGCGATGCTGTTGGGTTCCATCTGCGCCATGAGCGCTTTGCGGCGCCGGGTGTATTCCGCTTTGGGGATATGGATCATGGGCAGATGGGTGTCCTTTCTCAGTGCAACGACGGCTTGGGAGCAGCGGGCTCAGCGGACTTGCGGGTCTCGGTGAACAGCAGCAGCGGCGCGACGCGCAGGTACTCCATGACTTCCATGTAGTCGCCTTCGCCGTCTTCGGATTCTTCCAGGGCATCTTGCACCTGGGAGATGGCCGCCAGGTCCTGCAGCACTTCCTTGGCGTCGGTGCTCAGCTCCAGGCCGCCGGCATTCACGCCGAAACCGTGGAGGAAACCCTGGCACCATTGGCCCAGCGCGGCAGCGCGATCGGCCAGCGGGGCGTCGTCGGTGGGCAGCAGCAGGACCACGGTGACGTCATCACCGGTCAGTTCGCCCTTGACCATTTCTTGCAGGCCGATCAATGCGTTGCGCACATTGTCGGTGGGTTCGGTTTCCAGCAGCTCGGCCACATCGGCCAGCCAGTTGTCGGCATCAAAGCCGACACCGGTGCAACTGCGGCCCAACAGCACGCCGTGCAGTTCAGCAGGCGAGCATGGATGGCCGCTGGCGCTCAGCAGTTTGGAAAAAGCATCGTACGGGGAGTTCTGAATGGGCATGGTGAGCTAGGCGCCAGACGGCGCAATGTCTAGAATGGAGCGCTGTATCCTAGCACCGGCAGACGCACCAAGACTATCGAGGGCGTCAGATCGTTTATCCTGCAGTTGCCATTCATCAGACAAATCCAGTGGAACCCAATGGAAGACACCGACCTGCAAGCGCTGATGGCCAGACTCGAACTGCTAATTGATCGGGTCGAGCAACTTAAGAGTCAAAACGGACTCCTATTAGCTCAGGAAAAGACCTGGCGCGAGGAACGCGCTCACCTCATTGAAAAAAACGAAATCGCCCGGCGTAAGGTCGAATCGATGATTTCGCGCCTGAAGGCCCTGGAGCAAGACTCATGAGTTCAAGCAATAGCGTTACCGTGCAGATCCTCGACAAAGAATATTCGATCATCTGCCCCCAGGAAGAACGCAGCAACCTGGTGAGCGCTGCCCGCTACCTGGACGGCAAGATGCGCGAAATACGCAGCAGCGGCAAAGTGATCGGCGCCGACCGCATCGCCGTGATGGCCGCGCTGAATATCACCCATGACCTGCTGCATAAGCAGGAGCGCCCTGACGTACAGGCCAGCGGCTCGACGCGCGAGCAGGTGCGTGACCTGCTCGATCGCGTGGATCTGGTGCTTTCCACCGATTCAGACACACCCAAGGGCTGATTGCCGAGCAGGTTTAAGGTATACTCGCCCCACTCCCTGGCGTGTTTGCCAGTCGGCGATGTCCCTGAGCCGATTCGCACTACCCTGGAAGTTGCACGTTGGGCTGGTGTGCATGTCCGCTAGACGGAAAGCCTTAAAGCCTACTGCTTCTTCCACCTTGAACTTTCGGGTTCAAGGGCTAAGTCGACAGCGGCTCTGTCGGGGAGCCTGAATTCCCAAACTCAATGCCAGTCCCCGGACTGGCATTGTTTTATGAGCCGAAAAATCATGACCGAACCTGCGCCGCTTTCCCGTCCGCAACTTCGACGCATGTTGCGCAAGGCCCGCCGCGCGCTCACGCCAAGCGAGCAGCGCCAGGCCGCTCAGGGTCTGTACCGGCAACTGGCACAGCACCCGCTGTTTCGCCGGGCCAAACATATCTCTTTATATCTGCCCACGGACGGTGAAATCGATCCGCGCCTGCTGCTGCGTGCGGCCCAGCGTCGCGGCAAAGCCACTTACCTGCCGGTGCTCAGCGCCTGGCCGCGCACCAAGATGGTGTTCCAGCGCGTACGCCCTGGGGATAGGTTGTTGCCCAACCGCTTTCGCATCCTTGAGCCACGGGTCAATGCCCATCACCAGCGCCAAGTCTGGGCGCTGGACCTGGTATTGTTGCCGTTGGTGGGGTTCGATGATTTGGGTGGGCGCCTGGGCATGGGCGGCGGGTTCTACGATCGCAGCCTGGCCTATCTTGCCCGCCGCCAGAGCTGGCGCAAGCCAACGCTGCTGGGGCTGGCCCATGAATGCCAGAAAGTCGAACGCCTGGCGCAGGCAAGCTGGGATGTGCCGTTGGCGGGGACGGTGACTGATAAGCAGTGGTATGTCGCACAAACGCCGCTGGAAACAGCGGCGCCTTGGTGAATGCTTGAGTTAACGCTTGAACGGTTGTGGCTGCTGCTGAGCCAGTTCAACCGGTGCATCGGTCTTGTTCGACCACAGGCTCTGGGCATAACCGGTGGTCACGACGCCCAGACCAAACAAAATAACCAAAATCCATAGTAAATCCGGCTTACGTTGCATCGATTGCCCCCCTTTCAGGCACCTCGTACACGATGACAACAACGTTCCAAAGTAGTCCGTTGCAGCTGCGTCAAGCTTAAAAGCGCGCATTCTGCGGTAACGTGAACCAACACGCAAACCTTGACGCCAACCGACTGTCGGTTTGTCATGCAATTGCCCGACAACTTACCCAATGCCTTTTTCAGGAGCCCAACCATGGCCTACTGGCTGATGAAATCCGAGCCCGACGAACTCTCCATCAACGGCCTGGAAAAGCTCGGCGAAGCGCGCTGGGACGGGGTACGCAACTATCAGGCGCGCAACTTTTTGCGCGCCATGGCCGTGGGCGACGAGTTTTTTTTCTATCACTCCAGTTGCCCGGAGCCAGGGATTGCCGGCATCGGCAAAATCATCCGGGCCGCCTATCCGGACCCCACTGCGCTGGAACCAGAAAGCCACTATTTCGACGCCAAGGCCACCCCGGAGAAAAACCCGTGGAGCGCGATCGATGTCGCACATGTGCAAACCTTCTCCAAGGTGCTGGGGCTCGGCTATCTAAAACAGCAAACTGCACTGGCTGAAATGCCGCTGGTGCAAAAGGGCAGTCGGCTTTCGGTCATGGCGGTCACACCGGAGCAGTGGGCAGCGGTCCTCCAGTTGCTTTAATTGAAACTGGCTTCTTGCGGTGCCTGTCAGGGCCTCTTCGCGGGCAAGCCCGCTCCCACACTGGAAATGCGAACCCCTCTGGGAGCGGGCTTGCCCGCGATAGTCGCGCAGCGACTTACTGGATGATCAGGTTGTTGAACAGCAGGTCTTCTACCACTGGCTTGCCGGTTTCATCATTCATCACCTGCTGCGTTTGCTTCAACGCTTCCTGACGCAGCTTTTCCTTGCCTTCCACACTGCTCATGGTCTCGTTGGTCTGCTGGGTAAACAGCGCCACCAGTTGGTTGCGAATCAACGGGTCGTTGGCCTTGACCAACTTCGCCGCCTCATCACCCGTCACGCGCAGTGCAATGTCGGCTTTGTAGACCTTGAGCTTGGCGGTGCCATCCAGGCCGTAATTGCCCACGAACGGCGGGCTCAGGCTGATATAGCTGACCTTCGGCGCCTCGCCCTCTTTGGCCTCTTCGGCCTGGGCTGCCATCGGCAAGGTCAGGGCCAGCATCAACAGGATCCACGCTTTCACAGTTCATTCCTCGAATTCGGTTGCCGGGTAGCATAACGCTAGCAAGGCTGAGCACAAGCTTATGGGGGCTTATCAGGCGCGGGCATGCTCGTTGACCCACGGGCGTACCCTCCTACACTTATCGGCCACGACGCCAAAAGGAATAGTCCGATGAAAGCTGTGCTGTGCAAAGCCTTCGGCCCCGCCGAAACCCTGGTGCTGGAAGAGATCGCCAGCCCCGCGATCAAGAAGAACGAAATCCTGTTGGACGTGCACGCGGCCGGGGTGAATTTCCCGGACACGCTGATCATCGAAGGCAAATACCAGTTCAAGCCGCCCTTTCCGTTCTCACCCGGTGGTGAAGCGGCAGGCGTGGTCAGTGAAGTGGGTGAGAAAGTCAGCCATCTGAAAGTCGGTGACCGTGTGATGGCGCTGACCGGCTGGGGCAGCTTTGCCGAGCAGGTCGCAGTGCCCGGCTATAACGTGCTGCCGATCCCGCCGAGCATGGATTTCAACACCGCCGCCGCCTTCAGCATGACCTACGGCACCTCCATGCATGCGCTGAAACAACGCGCCAACCTGCAACCTGGCGAGACCCTGCTGGTGCTTGGCGCGTCCGGCGGCGTGGGCCTGGCCGCCGTGGAGATCGGCAAGGCCATGGGCGCCCGGGTGATTGCCGCCGCCAGCAGCGCCGACAAGCTCGCAGTGGCCAAGGCGGCCGGCGCCGATGAGCTGATCAACTACAGCGAAGCCAGCCTCAAGGATGAGGTCAAGCGCCTGACCGATGGCAATGGCGCTGACGTGATTTACGACCCGGTGGGGGGTGACCTGTTTGACCAGGCCATTCGTTCGATCGCCTGGAATGGGCGCCTGTTGGTGGTGGGTTTCGCCAGCGGGCGTATTCCTGAACTGCCGGTGAACCTGGCGTTGCTCAAGGGCGCAGCGGTGGTCGGGGTGTTCTGGGGTTCGTTTGCCCAGCGCCAACCGCAGGACAATGCAGCGAATTTCCAGCAGTTGTTCACCTGGTATGGCGAGGGCAAGCTCAAGCCGTTGGTGTCGCAGGTGTATCCGCTGGAACAGGCCGCCCAGGCGATCAATGATCTGGGACAGCGCAAGGCAGTGGGTAAAATAGTTGTCCAAACCCGATAACACACCTGAAATGCAATCCATGTGGGAGCTGGCTTGCCTGCGATAGCGGTGGGTCAGCTGCTACAGATGAAGCTGAAAGACCGTCATCGCAGGCAAGCCAGCTCCCACAGTAGTTACTTCGCGGTCTTAGGACCTAACCACGACCATCACTTATCTATAGGCGACATGTTCGTAAAAGAACATGCAATTGCTCTCGTTTCCTGTGTTTGCGGATAAGAGGCGATGCTATTTTCGGTAACGAAACTGTAACATTCGCATCCGCAGTCAAAACAAGAAATTTGGAGCTCTTGAATGTTTGCTTTCTTTCGTCCTGCCGCACACCAGGCGCCCCTGCCTGAAGAAAAAATAGACAGTACCTACCGACGGCTGCGCTGGCAGATCTTCGCGGGTATTTTCTTTGGTTACGCCGGCTACTACCTGCTGCGTAAAAACTTCTCCCTGGCCATGCCCTACCTGATCGACGAGGGTTACACCCGTGGTGAACTGGGCCTGGCAATGTCGGCGATCGCGATTGCCTACGGCTTGTCCAAGTTCCTGATGGGCCTGGTGTCCGACCGCTCCAACCCACGTTACTTCCTGCCCTTCGGCCTGCTGGTTTCGGCGGGGGTGATGTTCATTTTCGGTTTCGCGCCTTGGGCAACGTCCAGCGTGACCATGATGTTCATTTTGCTGTTCATCAACGGCTGGGCCCAGGGCATGGGCTGGCCGCCAAGTGGGCGGACCATGGTGCACTGGTGGTCGCAGAAAGAACGCGGCGGCGTGGTGTCCGTGTGGAACGTGGCGCATAACGTCGGCGGTGGCTTGATCGGCCCGCTGTTCCTGCTGGGCATGGCGTGGTTCAACGACTGGCATGCGGCGTTCTACGTGCCGGCCACCGTGGCCCTGGCGGTGGCGGCGTTTGCCTTCATCACCATGCGCGACACCCCGCAATCGGTGGGCCTGCCGCCTATCGAGCAGTACAAGAACGACTATCCGGAAGGTTACGACGCCAGCCACGAAGACGAATTCAGCGCCAAGGAAATCTTCGTCAAGTACGTGCTGCGCAACAAAATGCTCTGGTACATCGCCTTCGCCAACGTGTTCGTCTATCTGTTGCGTTACGGCGTACTGGACTGGGCGCCGACCTACTTGAAAGAAGCCAAGCACTTCACGGTCGATAAGTCGTCCTGGGCGTACTTCTTCTACGAGTGGGCAGGTATCCCGGGTACGCTGCTATGCGGCTGGATGTCGGACAAGATCTTCCGTGGCAACCGCGGCCTGACCGGCATCGTGTTCATGGCCCTGGTGACAGTGGCAACCCTGGTTTACTGGCTCAACCCGCCGGGCAACCCGATGATCGACATGATTGCGCTGTTCTCCATCGGCTTCCTGATCTACGGCCCGGTGATGCTGATCGGCCTGCAGGCACTGGAACTGGCTCCGAAGAAGGCCGCCGGTACCGCAGCGGGCTTCACCGGCTTGTTCGGTTACCTGGGCGGTTCGGTAGCGGCAAGTGCCGCCATGGGCTATACGGTTGACCATTTCGGCTGGGACGGCGGCTTTGTACTGCTGATCAGCGCCTGCGTACTGGCGATCGCGTTCCTGATCCCTACGCTGTGGCACACCAACAGTGTCAGCTCGGCGCGTTAACCGCCCAGGCAATCCTTGGCACAACGCTTGAGCCGCGCCTCCAGGTTTTTATCTGGCATGGCGTGGCTACGCAGGGCGTTCACGGTCTGCTCGACATAATCGCGAGTCGTACCGTAACGCCCGCAAGCGCTTTGCAGTACATGATTAAGCACGATATCGGGCAAGTTGCCGGCATAGCTGGGCAAATGCCGCTCCAACACAAACCCCAACGCCTGGACGGTGCTGCCATCTTCCAATCGGCAACTGAGCCAGTGCGGCCGGTACGAGGGGTAAGGCATCTCACGCTGCCACAGGGCGTAAAGCGAGGCCTCCAACTGGTCCTCCGGCAAGCGGTAGGCAAACCCGCTGCAGGAACCACCGCGATCCAACCCAAACACCAGCCCCGGCAGCTCCGGCGTACCGCGATGCTCGTGTGACCACAAATACAAGCCACGGTGATAACCGTGAACCCGTGCACGCACCCGCTCGGTCGACGAGCATTCAGGGCGCCAGATCAGCGAACCATACGCAAACAGCCACACCGGCCCACCCTTGTGCCGAGCCATGGTGGCTTGCATCGAGCTCATCAATTGTTCGTGAGTGAGTTGCGGCCCCAGATCGAGCCGCGGAGGGTAAGCCAATTGCAGAACATCGGTTTCAATGGCGGTCATGGCGAAAAGCGGTGCGCCTCCTGTGTGTTACCAGTTGTAAGCGACTTTACCGTAATAGAACGCGCCGCTGTAACCGTACGGCGAAAAAGTGCTGTAGGCGAGGTTGCCGCCGCTGCTGGCGAAGGCGTTAACCTTCTCCGGGTACTTATCGGTGACGTTGTCGCCACCCAGGGTGAAGGTCCAGTTCTTCAACTTGTAATCCGCCGACAGGTCCAGCACCCAGGCGGCCTTGAAGGTCTGATCGTTGACCTTGTCCGTCTGATAACTGGTGAACTCACCATAGCGCACCAGGTTAGTGTGCAGCGCCCAATTACCGAAGGTGAAGTCATTGCCCAGGCTCAGCTTGTGCTGGGGCGTGGTATCGCCCAGCAAACCGATACGCTCGCGGCGGTCCACCCGCACCAGGTTGGCCCCCAGGCTGTCGAGAATCGCGGGGTTGGCTTTCACGTCGGTGACTTTGGTGTGGTTGTAGTTGTAGCCCACGGTACTGTTCCAGCGAATGCCGTTATCGAGCTGGTAGCGATAGTTGGCTACCAGATCGACGCCATCGGTGCTGGTGTCCGTGGCGTTGGTGAAGTAACGGGCCGTGGTGTAGTTGATATTGCCGACGCCATTGGCTTGCAGGTAGGCCACCGTGGCCGGGTTGAGATTGAGGTTGGACGACAGGCTGATGCGGTCGCGGATGTCGATGCGGTACACATCGAGCGTGACGGTCAGGTCATCGGCCGGCTCGAGCACCAGGCCGAGGCTGTAGTTGCGCGACTTTTCGGCCTTGAGGTCCTCGGCACCCAGCAGGCGCGCGACCTGACTGTTGGCCGGGAAGGTGCCGGCTTCCTGGATGGTGCTACCGATCAACTGCGATGAGGTGTAGGCAAAATTCTGCTGGGCAAGGGACGGCGCACGGAAACCGTTGGAGATGCTGCCGCGCACGGCCACCTGGGGGGTGAAGTCATAGCGGGCCGACAGCGAGCCGCTGACGTTGGAACCAAAGTCACTGTAATCCTCATGGCGCACGGCAGCCGAGGCGCTGAGCTTTTCGGTGAAGTTGGTTTCCAGGTCCAGGTACTGCGCCCAGTTATGCCGCGTGCTGGTACCGGCATCGGCATCGCGGAAACCACCCAGGCCGGAGCTGCCGGTCTGGTAATAGGACGCGGGCTCGCCCGCCTCGATTTCATAGCCCTGATGCAGGTACTCACCGCCGAACGCCACAGAGACCGGATACGGCAGAAAGCCCACATCGAATTCACGGGACAGGTCCAGGCTGACTTGCTTCTGATCGTTGCTCAGTGTGCCGTTATTGAATTTACGCGGCGTCGCCATGCCCAGTGAGGTGTTGATGGTTTCAGTCCCCAGTTCGTACTGGTTCTTGCCGTAGTTGGCCGACAAGTCGTAATGCCAGTCGTAGGCCAGCAGGCCGCGCAAGCCCACCACCAGCGAGGTGTCTTCCAGGTTGCCTTTGATCAGTGGCAGGTAGCCGTTGGGGTTGAGCGCCTTGATGTTGTTGGACGCGTTGCTTGCCCGGTAGAAGGCTGCCGTTTCACCGCGCCGCTTGCTGTAGCCACCGAAGGTGTAGAACTCGGCGGCATCGTTGAAGGCATACTCCGAGTTGAACTGGAATTTGCCTTCATTGGTGGCCGGCTCACCTTGGCGGAACACACGCTGGCCGTAAGTAGTAGAGCCGATGCTGCCGGGGCGGTAGTCGTTGCCGGCGCGGTTGGTGTAATCGTTGTCGGCGCCTTCGGCAGACAGGTTGATAAAGCCATTGTCGCCCAATGCCAGGCCCGCATTACCGCTGACATTACGCTGGATGCCGTCACCCTTTTTGTACTCGCCAAACTTGCTGGAAACCGAGCCGCCATGGTCGGCGTGCTTGAGGATCACGTTGATCACCCCGGCGATCGCATCGGAGCCGTAACGGGAAGAAGCGCCGTCGCGCAGCACCTCGATATGGTCCACCGCCGACAGCGGGATGGCATTCAAGTCTGCCGGAGCCGAACCGCGCCCAACCGCACCGCCCAGATTGACAAAGGCACTGGTATGGCGACGCTTGCCGTTGACCAGTACCAATACCTGGTCCGGCGACAAGCCGCGCAACTGCGCCGGACGCACGAGTTCGGCGCCGTCCACCAGGCTTGGTCGGGGGAAGTTGATCGACGGAATCAGGCGCGCTAATACGGCACCCAGCTCATCGGAGCCGGTGCTGCGCAGGGATTCACCGGAGATTACGTCGATTGGCGACAGCGATGCACTGGCGGTGCGCTCTTGGGCGCGGGTGCCGGTGACGATCACGGTGTCGAGTTTAGGTGCATCAACCGCAGATGTTTCGTCTGCCAGAACTGGATTGAATCCCACAACGGTCAGCAAATTTGCCGACAAAATCGCCGTGTATCGCGCGTGTTTCCTGTAGCTGCCCATACCGCTCCCCTTTGAATCAAAAATAGAACTGCAATGCGCGAAGTTCGTACGATCGATCCGGCTGGCGGGCGGTGGCGGTCAGTATCTGGTTATGGTCGGTGAAGTCGGTAGTCCGTTGCGATATAGCTTAAAGATATTCATCAGCCAGAATAAATACCTTAAAAGAATAAGCAAAAGCATAAGCACACTCGCCCATTCGTCAGGATCCACGCGGCTAATCCCGGTACTTTCAGCCCCGGTTCAGCCTGGGCGGGCGCCAAGCCGTCAAACTGACGCGCCTATAACGACCCACTTAGCCGCTCATCAAATCGACTACCGAGGTCGCCCATGAAAAAATTCCGATTGCCTGGCCTGCTATTGCTTGCCCAGGCCACCACAGCACTGGCTAGCGAAACGCCAACGGTCACTGACGACAAAGGCTTCTGGTACGCCCAGACCAGCATCTACACCCGGCACTTTGCACCCGACCCGCAACACAACAACAAACAGGACTTGATCGGCCTGGAGCGCAATGAGGCGTCGGGCCTGGTGTATGGCGGGGTGACCTTTCGCAACTCGTTCCGCCAACGCTCGTACTACGCCTATGCGGGCAAGCGCTATGACATGGCCGACTATCCGGTGTATGCGAAGTTGACCGGCGGGCTGATCCAGGGCTATCGCGGCGAGTATCGCGACAAGATCCCATTGAACCGATTCGGTGTGGCGCCGGTGATCATTCCATCGGTGGGAACGCATTACGGGCCGGTGGCGGCGGAGCTGGTGCTGCTCGGGTTCAACGCAGCAATGGTGACGACTGGCGTGCGCTTCTGACACAGCACGGTCCTGGGTGGGAGCTGGCTTGCCTGCGATAGCGGTGTGCCAGGCGGCAAATGAGGCGCTGACCCACCGCTATCGCAGGCAAGCCAGCTCCCACATTTTGCAGCGCAAGGTCTTAGGGCCGTGGGGCATAGGCGAAGACATCGGCGCGCATCCGGTGCGCATCCATGCCGGCGTTGACCAGTGCGTCCAAGGTGCCGTAGATCATCGCCGGCGAACCGCTGGCGTAGACGTGCACGCTATTGAGGTCGGCAATGTCTTCGCACACTACCTCATGCAGCAAACCGCAGCGCCCTTCCCAGCCACACAGGTCGCTGACCACTTTGTGCAGGAACAGATTGGGCAATTGCAGCCACTGATTCCAGTGCTCGATCTGGTAGAAATCTTCCGGGCGCCGTACGCCCCAATACAGGTGCACCGGGTGCTTGAAGCCCGAAGCGCGGCAGTGCTCGATCAGGCTGTGCATCTGCGCCATACCGGTACCGGCGGCCATCAGCACCAGCGGCCCGTCCGGCAACTCGGCCAGGTGGGTGTCACCGAACGGCAGTTCCACACGAGCCATCTGGTTGCGCTGCAATTGTTCGATCAGGTTGCGCGCACTGTCTTCGCGCACCAGCACATGCAGCTCCAACTCACGCCCGGCATGGGGCGCAGAAGCCAGAGAAAACGCCGACTTTTCGCCGTTCTCCCGTTCGAGCATCAAGTATTGCCCGGCGTGGTAACGCACCGCCTTACCGGCCGGGGCGCGCAGGCGCACACGCCAGACATCGCCGCCGACTTCCACGCACTCGATCAATTGGCATGACAATTTGCGCAACGGCAACTCTCCTGGCGCCAGTACGCCATCCCACAACACAATGCAGTCTTCCAGGGGCTCGGCGATGCAGGTGTAGAACTCACCATGATCGCGCACTTCCCCGGCTTGGCGTACCCGGCCCTCCACCAGCAACGCCGCGCAGACATGGCACACGCCATTGCGACAGGCCTGAGGGCACTCATAGCCCAGGCGACGGGCGCCCTCGAGGATTCGCTCGCCAGGGGCCAGTTCCAGCACAGCACCGGAAGGTTGCAGGGTTACACGCATCAATCTATTCCCAATTCTTTCCAGATCGCATCGACCCGCGCCGTGACGGCTTCATCCTTGACGATCACCCGGCCCCACTCACGCGTGGTTTCGCCCGGCCATTTGTGCGTGGCATCCAGGCCCATCTTTGAGCCAAGGCCCGATACCGGCGACGCGAAGTCGAGGTAGTCGATAGGCGTGTTGTCGATCATCACCGTGTCGCGCTTGGGATCCATGCGCGTGGTGATGGCCCAGATCACGTCGTTCCAGTCCCGGGCATTGATGTCGTCGTCGGTGACGATAACGAACTTGGTATACATGAACTGTCGCAAAAACGACCACACACCGAGCATTACCCGCTTGGCATGCCCCGGATACGACTTCTTCATGGTGACGATGGCCATGCGATACGAACAGCCCTCGGGCGGCAGGTAGAAGTCGGTGATCTCAGGGAATTGCTTTTGCAGGATCGGCACGAACACTTCGTTGAGCGCCACACCGAGGATGGCCGGCTCATCGGGCGGACGGCCTGTGTAGGTACTGTGGTAGATCGGCTTGACCCGATGGGTGATGCGCTCGACGGTGAACACCGGGAAGCTGTCGACTTCGTTGTAGTAACCGGTGTGGTCGCCGTACGGGCCTTCATCGGCCATTTCACCTGGGTGAATCACGCCTTCAAGGATGATTTCGGCGGTAGCCGGCACTTGCAGGTCGTTACCGCGGCACTTCACCAGCTCCGTGCGATTACCGCGCAACAAGCCGGCGAAGGCGTACTCGGAGAGGCTGTCAGGTACGGGAGTGACGGCACCGAGAATGGTCGCCGGGTCGGCACCCAGGGCCACGGACACCGGGAACGGCTTGCCGGGATGCTTCTCGCACCACTCACGAAAGTCGAGGGCGCCGCCACGGTGGCTGAGCCAGCGCATGATCACTTTGTTACGGCCAATGACTTGCTGACGGTAGATACCGAGGTTCTGGCGATCCTTGTTCGGGCCCTTGGTGACAGTCAGGCCCCAGGTGATCAACGGGCCGACGTCGCCGGGCCAGCAGGTTTGCACCGGGAGCATGGCCAGGTCGACATCATCGCCTTCAATGACCACTTCCTGGCACACCGCGTCCTTGACCACCTTGGGGGCCATGGCGATGATCTTGCGGAAGATCGGCAGTTTGGACCAGGCGTCCTTCAAGCCCTTGGGCGGCTCGGGCTCCTTGAGAAAGGCCAGCAGCTTGCCGATCTCACGCAGCTCGCTGACAGACTCGGCGCCCATGCCAAAGGCCACGCGCTCGGGAGTACCGAACAGGTTGCCCAGCACCGGGATATCAAAGCCGGTCGGGTTTTCGAACAACAGCGCCGGGCCCTTGTTGCGCAAGGTGCGGTCGCAAATCTCAGTCATTTCCAGCACCGGAGAAATCGGCATCTGGATACGTTTCAACTCTCCGCGCTGCTCAAGTTGCTGCACGAAATCCCGAAGATCCTTGAATTTCATTAACCATGCCACCCGTAAAATAGGCGTACATCCTACCTGCTCTGAGGGCGGCTGGCAGCTTAATTGGCCGTCAATCCACGTGATTGCAACGAACTGAACAACGGTTCCAGGAAGGCTTCGATGTGTCGCGCGCCGACGTCCGAAAGATGGTTATCGTCGGTATACAACGCGCGGCCATTGAGTTCGACCCGGCACAACCCATCGGCGCCGCACAGTAATGGCGCGGGGTCCAGCACCGCGACACCGCTGTCGGCAGCCGCCAATTCATCAAACAATTGCGTGATAAAGGCCTGGCGCTTCACATGCTCGGCCACGGCGAGCCCTTCACCGTCCACGGGCCGGTTCATCATGGCCAGGCGGCTGAGACGGTAAGGCACGATGATTTCCTGCAGCGGCACTTCCTTGACCAACCAGACCTTGTGGCCGGCAGCGCGCAAGTCCCGAATGCGCTCGCGCAGGCCCTGGGCAAAGCGTTGTTCGGCGACGGCACGCACATACTGGCCGGTGCCAGGATCTTTGAGTGCATGCTCCTTGTCACCGGACATTTGCCCATACACATACAGGCTCCAGCGGGCGGCCAACACCACATCGCTGAACGTCTGCTCGGCCATGGCCTTCTCGACGCGCCGGTTGAAATGCGCGCAGCGGGCAATATTTTCCAGGCCATCGAGGGGAATACAGCCGGCAAAACTGGCTTCGACCAGGCTGATATCGTGACGATCAGCGCCCTCTTTGAGTGCCGGTATCAGCGCGGTAGCGTGACTGTCACCCCATACCAACGCCGAAACCGATTGGTCTTTCGGGCCGAAATGGCAGAACAAGCGTTCATCGGGCGTATCTTTGTCGGCCATGCACGCCAGCAGGTCAGGGCTCCACTTCTTGGCCTGGGCAAAACGCAACGCCTGTTCGGACAAGCGCGAAGGCACGCCGTCAGCTTCGCGTATCGCAAGGCCAGTGAAGCCCAGCCCCAGAATGCCGACCATGGCTGACGCCAGAATCGCCTTACGCGAAGCCAGCAAACGTTTTTCCCGGAACGGCGTTTCCACGAAGCGCCAGGACAGATAGCCCAGCACCAGCGAAAGCAGCATCAGCCCCCCCAGTTCCAGCGCGCTCAAGCCATCCACCGCGGCGTAGTTGGCGTACACGAATACCGGCCAGTGCCAGAGGTACCAGGAATAAGAGATCAGCCCGATACCCACCATGATCCGCGTGCCCAACAGGCGAGCGACCCAAGTCTGTTGCTGGCCGTTGGCCCAGATCAACCCGACCACACCCAGCACAGGCAACAACGCAGTCGCGCCTGGGAACGGCGTTTTCGCGTCGTAGCCCAGCACAGCGATGAGGATCAATGCCAGGGAAGCCAGGCTGATCCCTTGCGCCAAGGCCCGCGACGCGCGCCACTCACGCTTGGGCTGCACCGCCAGCATCGCACCGGCCAGTAGCTCCCAGGCCCGCAGATGCAACAGGAAGAAAGCTTTCTGTGGCTCATGCTGAACCGCCCAGACGCTCATGCCAAACGACGCCAGCAGCACCGCGAACAATGCCAGGCGCCAGTGCTTCAAACGGCTGGAAAGCAAGGTCAACAGCAATGGGAAGAAAATATAGAACTGCTCTTCTACCGCCAATGACCAGGTATGCAACAGGGGTTTGATGTCTGATGAAGCATCGAAATAGCCGTGCTGGCGCGAGAACAACAGGTTCGAGGTAAAGGTCACCTGATAATGCGCAGACCGCCCCAACTCTTCATAGTCCTTGGGCGCCAACAGAAACCAACCCACTGCCAGTGTCGCCGCGATCATCACAAACAGGGCCGGCAATATACGCCGGGCACGGCGAGCCCAGAAGTCGATGAAGCTGAAGCGTCCAGCTTGACGCTCACGCCAGATAATTGACGTGATCAGGAAACCTGAGATGACGAAGAAGACGTCAACGCCAACAAAACCGCCAGTAATGCCAGGGACACCAAAGTGGAACAACACGACTGCAAGGACAGCGATGGCACGCAGGCCATCGATGTCTCTGCGGTAAGCAAGGGTGGTCATAAGAATGTGGTCAGTCTGCGACGAAAGGGATGAGCGAAGTCACGCGTCAATTTTTGTTACTTAACGGATACTTATGCCACAAAAATCGCAGAATCTCGACGCAAAAAAAATGGCCCCCCATTAAGGGCGCCATTTTTTTGGACCTGAAACGCTGTATTACTTGCGTTTCATCGACAGGAAGAACTCGTCGTTGGTCTTGGTGGTTTTCAGCTTGTCGATCAGAAACTCGATGGCAGCGACTTCGTCCATCGGGTGCAGCAGCTTGCGCAGGATCCACATACGCTGCAGTTCGTCGTCTGCGGTCAGCAGCTCTTCGCGGCGGGTGCCGGAGCGGTTGATGTTGATCGCAGGGAACACACGCTTTTCAGCGATGCGACGGTCCAAAGGCAGTTCCATGTTGCCGGTACCCTTGAACTCTTCGTAGATCACTTCGTCCATCTTCGAGCCGGTTTCAACCAGCGCGGTGGCGATAATGGTCAGCGAGCCGCCTTCTTCGATGTTGCGCGCAGCGCCGAAGAAACGCTTTGGTTTTTCCAGGGCGTGGGCATCGACACCACCGGTCAGCACCTTGCCGGAGCTCGGGATCACGGTGTTGTAGGCGCGGGCCAGACGGGTGATGGAGTCGAGCAGGATCACCACGTCTTTCTTGTGCTCGACCAGGCGCTTGGCCTTTTCGATCACCATTTCGGCAACCTGCACGTGGCGGGTTGGCGGCTCATCGAACGTCGAGGCAACCACTTCGCCGCGCACGGTGCGCTGCATCTCGGTCACTTCTTCCGGACGCTCATCGATCAACAGTACGATCAGGTGAACTTCAGGGTTGTTACGTGCGATGTTCGCTGCAATGTTCTGCAGCATGATCGTTTTACCGGCTTTCGGCGGTGCGACGATCAGGCCACGCTGGCCTTTGCCGATTGGAGCGCAGAGGTCAATCACACGACCGGTCAAGTCTTCGGTGGAGCCGTTACCGGCTTCCATCTTCATGCGCACGGTCGGGAACAGCGGCGTCAGGTTCTCGAAGAGAATCTTGTTTTTCGCATTCTCGGGGCGATCGAAGTTGATCGTGTCGACCTTGAGCAGGGCGAAGTAACGCTCGCCTTCCTTCGGAGGACGGATCTTGCCAACGATGGTGTCACCGGTGCGCAAGTTGAAGCGACGGATCTGGCTCGGCGAGACGTAGATATCATCTGGGCCGGCGAGATAGGACGCATCTGCAGAGCGGAGGAAGCCGAAGCCGTCCTGGAGAATCTCCAGCACGCCATCACCGGAGATTTCCTCGCCGCTTTTCGCGTGCTTCTTGAGCAGGGAGAAAATCACGTCCTGCTTGCGCGAACGGGCCATATTTTCTATGCCCATTTCTTCGGCCAGTTGGAGCAGGTCGGTAATCGGCTTTTGCTTGAGTTCAGTCAGATTCATATAGGAATGACGTAATCATTTATGGAGGGGGGAAATTAAGCTTTTGGCTTAATGAGGCCGCGCCGCAGAGAAGGCGACAGGATCGCGTACTAATCGAAAAGGAATGCGTCGGCGACGGCTTGCAGGGGGCAGTGGAGAAACCACTGCGGGGCCGAATGTAACACCTGGATTTCGGAGCGTCTAGCCCTGTTTTACGAAAAAGCCCCGCAATTTGCGGGGCTTTTTTGACGACGCTTAGAGGCTCGCGTCGAGGAAAGCTTGCAACTGGGACTTCGACAGAGCACCCACTTTAGTCGCTTCGACATTGCCGTTCTTGAACAGCATCAGGGTCGGGATACCACGCACGCCATGCTTGGCCGGGGTGTCCTGGTTCTCGTCAATGTTCAGCTTGGCAATGGTCAGCTTGCCTGCGTAGGTGGTTGCAATGTCGTCCAGGACCGGAGCGATCATTTTGCAAGGGCCGCACCATTCAGCCCAGTAGTCAACCAGCACCGGGCCGTCAGCCTTGAGGACTTCGGCTTCAAAGGTCGCGTCGGTGACGTGCTTGATAAGATCGCTGCTCATGGATGTCTCCGGATTGTAAGCAAAAAAAACGTTGCCCATCATAGCCGCCCTTCCCCTGTTCAGGAAGCCGCGTCTGATTGAGTCTTGCTATGAGGTTGAATGAGCGTGGGTATGACTCTGTCACGGCGTGGCGGGCGTCATGAACGCAATGCCCGTGCGCAACGCTGCATTACGTATATGTTCCTGCATGGTTTTCTGCGCCGCCGTACTGTTGCGGCGGGCCAGGGCGCGCAGGATTCTGCGATGTTCCTGCCAGGTTTCCATGGCCCGTTCCGGCCGGATGAACGGTAGCTTCTGACTTTCCAGAAACACCTCGGCGCTGGCGCTCAGGATGCTCACCATGGCCTGGTTACCGCTGGCCAGCAGAATACGCTGATGAAATTCGAAGTCCAGGCGGGCGGCCGCTTCGAAGTCGCCCGCCTTGAGCACTTTGCGCATGGCTTGTACGTTGTCTTGCAGGCTGTCCAGTGCATCGAGGGTCAGTGTCATTGCTGCCAACCCCGCCGCAAACCCCTCCAAGGCGTAGCGCAGCTGGAAGATATCCGGCGGCGTGGCCTGCGCCGTGAAGGGCCAGGCGAACCCCGGTGCCTCTTGCACGTCCTGCACGAACACGCCCTTGCCCGGCTGCACGTTGACCACGCCCAAAGCGCTGAGGGACGACAGCGCCTCACGCAACGACGCCCGGCTCACCCCCAATTGCAGGGCCAGGTCGCGCTGGGATGGCAGCGCGTCGCCCGGCCCAAAGCCTTGCTCCTTGATCAGTTTGCGGATGGCCTGCAAGGCCGCTTCCGGTACGGCTTGGGCAATGGAATTCATAAAAAGCTCAGGGTTCCCGATAGCGTGTGTGACCCGTTGTAAAACTATTCATAGCTGGCTGCAAGCCACGCCCCAAAGGCGCTCGCGGCTTTTTGCAAACGCTCGAAAAGGGTGCGGGAAACCTGACCACTGTTCAGACCAGTAAGACCACTGCACCTCAACAAACATCAGCCTTGCAGACGATCCGAACGGTGCTGGCATGGGCTGTGCACTGGGCAAACTCAGAAAATTCCTTCGCCTTTTTCGGAGAGCTGCCATGACCAAGCGCTACAGCGCCCTGCTCACTGCCCTGTTTGCCAGCCTGATGCTGAGCCAGGCACCCGCCCAGGCGAGTGGTCTGGATGACATCGTCGCCCGTGGCACCCTGAAGGTTGCCGTCCCCCAGGACTTCCCGCCGTTTGGTTCGGTCGGCCCTGACATGCAACCCCGGGGCCTGGACATCGACACCGCCAAGCTGCTGGCCGACCAACTCAAGGTCAAGCTGGAACTGACGCCGGTCAACAGCACCAACCGCATACCGTTCCTCACCACTGGCAAAGTCGACCTGGTTATTTCCAGCCTGGGCAAGAACCCCGAGCGCGCAAAGGTCATCGACTTCTCCAACGCCTACGCGCCGTTCTACCTTGCCGTGTTTGGGCCGCCTGATGCCGCCATCGCCAGCCTCGACGACCTCAAGGGCAAGACCATCAGCGTGACCCGTGGCGCCATCGAAGACATCGAGCTGACCGCGGTAGCGCCCAAGGAAGCCACGATCAAGCGTTTTGAAGACAACAACTCCACCATCGCCGCCTACCTGGCCGGCCAGGTCGACCTGATCGCCAGTGGCAACGTGGTCATGGTGGCCATCAGCGAACGCAACCCCAAGCGCGTACCGGCACTGAAGGTGAAACTCAAGGATTCGCCGGTGTACGTAGGCGTGAACAAGAACGAGCCGGCGCTGCTGGAAAAGGTCAACCAGATCCTGGTGGCAGCCAAGGCTGACGGCAGCCTTGGGAAAAACGCGATGCAGTGGCTCAAAGAACCGCTGCCTGCCGACCTCTGACGCGGAGCTCAAAGATGGCCTATCAATTCGACTTTGTGCCGGTGCTGGCCAATACCGACCTGCTCCTGCGTGGCGCGCTGTTCACCCTTGAGCTGACGGCCATTGGCGCCATCCTCGGCGTGGCCCTGGGCACTGTCGGCGCCGTGGTACGGGCGTGGAAGATCCAACCGTTTGCGTGGGTCTTTGGTGTGTATGTCGAGTTGATCCGCAACACGCCGTTCCTGGTGCAACTGTTCTTCATCTTCTTCGGCCTGCCATCCCTCGGGTTGAAAATTACCGAGTGGCAAGCCGCCGTGCTGGCGATGGTGATCAACCTGGGGGCCTACTCCACCGAGATCATCCGTGCCGGCATCCAGGCCATCCCACGGGGGCAACTGGAGGCGGCCGCGGCACTGGCAATGACGCGCTTTGAAGCGTTTCGCCATGTGGTGCTGCTGCCGGCCCTGGGCAAGGTGTGGCCCGCCCTGAGCAGCCAGATCATCATCGTGATGCTCGGTTCGGCGGTGTGTTCGCAGATTGCGACTGAAGAATTGAGCTTTGCCGCCAACTTTATCCAGTCGCGTAATTTCCGTGCCTTTGAAACCTATGCCCTGACCACCCTGGTGTACCTGTGCATGGCGCTGATGATTCGCCAATTGCTCAACTGGATCGGCCGACGGTTTGTCATGAGGAACAGCCGATGAGTGATTTTTCGTTCTGGGACATTGTGCGCAACCTGCTGACCGGCCTGCAATGGACGCTGTTGCTGTCATTGGTGGCGTTTGTGGGCGGCGGCCTGATCGGCTTATTGGTGATGACCCTGCGCATCAGCCGCAAAGCGTTCCCACGCAATATGGCCCGCACCTATATCGAACTGTTCCAGGGCACGCCACTGCTGATGCAGCTGTTCCTGGTGTTTTTCGGCGTTGCCCTGCTTGGCGTGGACATATCGCCCTGGCTGGCAGCGGCAATTGCCTTGACCCTGTTTACCAGTGCCTACCTGGCTGAAATATGGCGCGGTTGCGTCGATTCCATTGCCCACGGCCAATGGGAAGCCTCGGCCAGCCTGGCCCTCAACCCGCTTGAACAACTGCGCTATGTGATCCTGCCCCAGGCGCTGCGCATTGCTGTCGCGCCGACGGTGGGCTTTTCGGTGCAGGTGGTCAAAGGCACCGCCGTGACCTCGATCATCGGCTTCACCGAACTGACCAAGACGGGCGGCATGCTCGCCAACGCCACCTTTGAACCCTTCATGGTCTACGGCCTGGTGGCCCTCGGTTACTTTTTGCTCTGTTACCCCTTGTCCCTCAGTGCGCGCTACCTGGAAAGGAGACTGCATGCCTCTGCTTAGAATTTCTGCCCTGCATAAGTATTACGGCGATCACCACGTACTCAAGGGCATCGACTTGACGGTGGACGAAGGCCAGGTGGTCGCGATCATCGGCCGCAGCGGCTCGGGCAAGTCCACCTTGCTGCGCACCCTCAATGGCCTGGAGTCGATCAACGACGGTGTAATCGAAGTCGATGGCGAATACCTCGACGCCGCCCGCGCCGACCTGCGCAGCCTGCGGCAGAAGGTCGGCATGGTGTTCCAGCAATTCAATCTGTTCCCGCACCTGACCGTGGGCGAGAACGTGATGCTGGCGCCGCAAGTGGTGCAGAAAGTGCCCAAGGCCAAGGCCGCCCAACTGGCCAGGCAGATGCTGGACCGGGTCGGGCTGGGCGAAAAATTCGACGCCTTTCCCGATCGCCTGTCCGGCGGCCAGCAACAGCGCGTCGCCATTGCCCGCGCCCTGGCCATGTCGCCCAAGGTGCTGCTGTGCGACGAGATCACTTCAGCCCTGGACCCCGAACTGGTCAATGAAGTGCTGAGCGTGGTGCGCCAACTGGCTCAGGACGGCATGACCCTGATCATGGTGACTCACGAAATGCGTTTTGCCCGTGAGGTCGGCGACAAGCTCGTGTTCATGCACCACGGCAAGGTACATGAAACCGGTGACCCGAAGGTACTGTTCGCCAACCCGAAAACGGCCGAGCTGGCTAACTTCATTGGCTCGGTGGAACAGCCGGGCTAACCAGTTCGAAACGGCCCTGCCCTTCAAGGTGGGCCTGCGTGCGTACCACCAACGCGTCGAAGGGCAGTTCGGTGTCGATATCGACCTGGGCGGTGAGCCTGCGCCCTGTCACCGGCACACCTGAGACTCGCGCAATCAAGGCCTGGCCGGGTAACAACTGGCCGCTGGCCGACTCATCAGGTGCTTGAGCAGACGACCAGCCGACTGCTCGCCCGTCGACCTGGGCATGCTTGAGACGCAAGCGCAAACGCCCCTCACGACCAAACCGAAACCCTTGCCCATCGGCAGGCGCTGCGACAAAACGCAGGGCCATTGCCGCCGGCTCCGCGCAGAGCACGGTCATGCTGAACGTGCGGGTAGCCAGCACCACAGTGGCATTTTCAACCACTGCATCCCGGTATATCGGCCCATAGTCGATGCGCGACTGGCTCAGCGATAGCCGACAGTTTTCAGCTTGCGCATCAAGTGCTGCCAGCAACATGCATAACAGGGCCAAGGGCAGGCTTGCACGCTTAACCACCCTGGCACACCGCCGATACCGCTTCATAGAATTTGTCATTGTCAGGCTTGGCCTCGGGGTCGATGTGCAACAGGCAAGTGGAAGAGTCCGGCAATGAAACTTTCAGGCTTTGCGACTCGGAGACGTCGTTGAGGAAAATCATGCCCTCGCCCACCACACTGGTGATGAAGCGATTGCCCTTGCCCAAGACCGAGGCGCCCTGAGGCAATGGTCGGCCGTGCTGATCGTTGGCGGTTACCAGCATCCGGCGTACTTTCACCACGTCAAAATCCACGTTATTGAACGAGCCTCGGCCTGCCGCAAGGACCTGGGTGCCGTTTTTCAGGTCCACCCGTTTGGGCAAGGAAGGGGTCTGCACCTGGACGCGGCTGTTGGTGTAGGCCGGCAAGCCGGCGATTACCGCCTGGCCGCTGAAGTCGGTCCATACCGGGCCTTGTGGCGTCTCGACTTTCGCCGAGCCGATATCGCCGACCGAGACGATGCCGAACGTGTCCTGCACGCTGTAGGGCGAAAAGGTCAGCCCGCCTTCGTGAGCCACCGCACCACCCTGCCATTGGCCGGTGTAGCTGGTGCCCAGCGGGTCACGGCTAACGCCCAGGCCCACTCGCGTATAGCGTGGCAACAAGTCCACTTGCCCACGCAACGATTGCTCCCTGGCCCGCATGTCACGCTCAACTCCCACTTCGTAGTTCATATACTCGTTGACCCGCTCGCTCAGTGCAGTGCCCGCGGTAAATTGCTCCCCACGGCGGCTGGTGTAGCTGCTCACACGGCGATCGCCGCCCAGCGGCACGCTGACCTGCAACCGCAGGGACACATCGTTATCCACGGCACGATCACGCCGGCTGCCTGTATAGGTGGCGTCACGGCCAGCCCGTGAACCCCCTACCTGTGAATCAGCGATCAGCGCCACATCGGCATGGCCAAACGACTTGTTCCATGAGGCAAACACATGCTCGCTGGTTTGCCCGCCAAATTGAGCGCTGCGGGTGTAATTCAAAGAAAATACGCCCAGCGTGGGGTCGGCCCAGCTCACGCCCGCGGTGTACTGGTTTTTAAAGTGGGAATCGAGATCATCGGCCCTGAGCGACTGGCCCACTTCAGTGACTTCACGGTAACCATGCGTCTGGGTAGTGGCGCTGAGGTTGACGTCGATATTGGCCCCGACCGGGCTGCTCAGTGACAGGCTGCTGCGTGAGCCGGACACGGCTTTCTGGCTGTCCCGGGACAGGTTATGGCGTGCGTTGACAGAAACCCGCTGGAAAAACACGCTGCTCAGGGTGCCCCCTGCCGCCCAATAGTCATCGGTACTCAACAAGCCAAAACCCGCAGACGAGTGGCTCCCCAGCCCCCAGGTACCACTGCCCATGGCGATCACCGGTGAAGGCCCTTCCTCACCCGCCGTTCTGCGCAACTCGCCCACCGACAAATAGTATCCAGGCGCCGCCGGGGTAGCCCCCGCGAACGATGCCGCCGGCACCACGAAACTGCGCTTGGCACCCCGCACGTCAATTACACTGACCTCAAGGTCGCTGGTGGTGTTAAGCAGGGGCAAGCCCGTCAGCCGGAACGGTCCTTCAGGCACCAACGTACTGTGGACCAACACACCGGACTGGCGTATTTCAACCCGCGATTGGCTTTGGGCCAACCCCTCGACCACTGCGTTAGTGCCGCCTGCGGGTGTTCTGGCCTGCCCATCGGGGGAGAACTGCACGCCCGACAGTTGGATCCCGCCAAACAACGGGTTATTGCTGGAGATCTGGCCTGCCTGGAACGTCGACTGCAACCCGGCGATATCCCGCTGGGCATAAGCGTGCAAGTGTTCGGTACGGGTCTGGCCGTTGTCAGACACATAGAACTGGCGGCTGCGGACAATCCAGTCGTCGAGGTTGAAGCCCGCCTCTGTATAAGCCGACACGAACCGGCTGGGCCCACTGCGCAAATGGCTGTCGTAACCCAGCACGTCATAGTTGAACAACGCTGCCGCGCCGCCGTGGGAAAAATTCCCGCTTTCCCACTGGGGTTCGCGCAAGGCCTGGGTCGGCACCACCAGCACCACTTCGTCGTTGCCGGGGCGCAGCCGCACCATCGTCGCCGGGAATGCGCCGAGAAAGTCATGGCAGGCCTGGTCGGGCCTGGCGCCGGGCTGCAGGATTGCGCCGGGTTTAACCAGCCCGGCCTTCTCAAGTAAACCTGGGGTGAAACACAACTCACCCTGCGAACCAAACCGGGCATCCACCCGCCCAAGCGGGTTGCCATTGACCCGCAACCCCACCACCTGGACACCTTCGCGAAAGCGCGCCGCACTGCGAAAGTAATCGGCAACCTTGGGGTCTATGCCGTGGGTTGTGAGGGCCGCCAGGTCAAACCCTTCCCCGAGTTCCAGCGCGGTCGCCATACCAGGCAGACTCCAGAGCGCCGCAAAGCCGATGGATAACGTGGATCGACCGGGCCAGGCAGTACCGGCAATGTCGCGCCTCGAAGGAAGCCTCATGAACCGATCAACCTTCATCGGTGATGACCGGCGCTCGGTAGCTGTCTACCGAAAACCCGTAGACCGTGGCGGGCTGGATCTCTACTTGAGCCACATTGCCCAGAGTACCTTCGCCCTTCGCCACCAATGCCTCACCCGGCAAGATGTAAGTGCGCGGCAATGTCGCCAGTGTGCCTTGTGGCAGCAGCTGCACATCTGGCGCCAGGCGCACCACATAGGCGCTGTCGTTATGGACGCTGAGCCGGTCCCCGACGCGCTTCCACGTCAACAATTCCCACGGCGTATGGTGTCGCGGCAGGCCTTGGGGGTGCAGGATCAGCGGCAAATTCTGCCGCAGGGTGATGCCAATGGTTGCACCACCCGCAGCCCGCGCCTGGGGGATGCCCTCAAACGACACGCGCTTGAGCCGCTGGGTCTTGAGCGGCTGTTTCAGGGTGCTGATAAAACGCACCAGCTGGGTGTCGCCTGCCTCCACACGGGTAACTGGCGGTGTGACAATCAGTAGCGGCTCCAGGTCTTCAGGCACATTCTCAACTACGGAATGCAGCAGCGCGGGCCCCGCATCGGTGTTCTTGATACTCAGGGTGGCTTCGCCGTCCTCTTCATAAAGCACCACCACTGTTGTTTCCGGCAACATACCGTCGGCGGTGGCAACAGCACTAAAAAAAAGATGCCACAGCCATACACAACTTATTAAAAAACCACGCACTCAGTATTCCCCTCAACTCATGCCATTGACGATTGGCAATCGCGCAGCCATAGAAAAACAGCCAATAAGAAAGGGTTAGTTTCTTGATCGGCTGCTTTCAGTTATTTAGATGTAACTCAATACAAGCGTGGCGCGCCCATCAATGGAAATGTCGCGGCTTAAATCCAGATCCCGAGCCTTGTTGATTACCGCTTTCACCGCGAGCGTACCGGTCAATTGGCTGATAGCGGCAGGGGTAATCGTCGTGCCATTACGCCAGGAGTACTGGCTCGGCGACTGGGCCACTTTGCCATCGCTGTTGTACCAGGCCCCCAGGCCGCTGCGCATGATCGGAAACAGCGTTGTGCCGGAGGACCTGAGGTCCTTGAGAGTCACCGAATAGCCACCGGTACGCCGGGCGCCCACCATACCCAAACCATAGTTCTGTGCTTCGGTGAAGCCCGCGCCGAGGATGCCCGTCACCTTGCTGCCCGCTTGCAGGTCGGTAAACGTGAGCCCGAACCTGGCAGGCGTGGTGCCGCAATTGATCACCAGCGAAGTGGTCCTCTCTTCGCGCGGGTTAAACGCTGTTTGGGACAATTCGCCCGAGCGAATCGTGCCGTAGTCGATGATGCCACTGCCCGCCAGGCTGAGGTTGCAGGCAGCAGGTGTAATGGTGCCCCTGACGACCAACTGCGCACTGGTGGTTGCCTGGGCATTGAGGGTTGCAGCCAGGCACACCATACCGACGGTTAATCCAATAATTTTTTTCATGCTCGTCCTGTCATTAGGAATTAACAGGCGTTCTTTATTTTGGTTTTAGCGACTCCGTCGCTCAACGCTTTATCTTCCGTAACACAAAACTATAAATAAATAACACCCAGGCAGAATTGCCGAATGACAGTCTGGCGCCTTGGTGCCTGGCAAAAAAATCAGACAACACGGTATTTGCTGTGGGCCGTATTAAATTAGGCAACGGCTTTAATCGATCAGCAAAGTAGTCCTCTGACTGAAATCGCATGATCTACAGCCCCGATCACTGTAAGCAATGTCATACACAACTTACGACGACATACAGTTAAAACGTCTTACGGTATCGGATTGCCTATTCGTTTAAAGCTTGCGAAGCTGCCCTGCACTTCCCAGAGATTTCCCTACAGACAGCATCGGTCCAATTACCGAAGCACAACGCGTTGGCGTCAGCGGTCGATCGTGGCACGATGGCAAGGTTATCGACCGAGATCCTCAAACCATGCCGCAATCCCAAGCCAAGAATCTGTCCTTGATCGCCGCCATCGACCTGGGCTCCAACAGCTTTCATATGGTCGTGGCCAAGGCCCAGAACGGTGAGATCCGCATCCTTGAGCGGCTCGGCGAAAAAGTGCAACTGGCCGCCGGGATCGACGACGAGCGCAAGCTCAATGAAGAATCCATGCAGCGCGGCCTCGATTGCCTCAAGCGTTTTGCGCAACTGATCAACGGCATGCCCCCTGGCGCAGTGCGTATCGTTGGCACCAATGCCTTGCGCGAGGCCCGCAACCGCAACGAGTTCATCCATCGCGCCGAGGAAATCCTCGGGCATCCGGTGGAGGTCATCTCGGGCCGTGAAGAGGCTCGCCTGATCTACCTCGGCGTGTCACACACACTGGCCGATACGCCCGGCAAACGCCTGGTGGCAGACATTGGCGGCGGTAGCACCGAGTTCATCATCGGCCAGCGTTTCGAACCGCTGCTGCGTGAAAGCCTGCAGATGGGATGCGTGAGTTTCACCCAGCGTTATTTCAAGGATGGCAAGATCACTCCGGCGCGCTATGCCCAGGCCTACACCGCAGCGCGTCTGGAAATCATGAGCATCGAACACGCCTTGCACCGACTGACCTGGGATGAAGCCATCGGCTCGTCCGGCACCATCCGTGCCATCGGCCTGGCCTTGAAAGCCGGTGGCCATGGCACCGGCGAGGTGAACGCCGAGGGCTTGGCGTGGCTCAAGCGCAAGTTGTTCAAGCTGGGGGATGCAGAGAAAATCGACTTCGATGGCATCAAGCCCGACCGCCGTGCGATTTTCCCTGCGGGCCTGGCAATTCTCGAAGCCATCTTCGACGCCCTCGAACTGCAACGCATGGACCACTGTGACGGCGCCCTGCGCGAAGGCGTGCTCTACGACCTGCTGGGCCGGCACCACCACGAAGACGTGCGCGAGCGCACCCTCAGCTCGCTGATGGAGCGTTATCACGTTGACCTGGAACAAGCCGCACGCGTGGAGCGCAAAGCCCTGCACGCGTTCGACCAGGTGGCCGAGGACTGGGACCTGGAAGACGGCGTCTGGCGCGAGTTACTCGGCTGGGCAGCCAAGGTGCATGAAGTCGGCCTGGACATCGCCCACTACCATTATCACAAGCACGGCGCCTACCTGATCGAACACTCGGACCTGGCCGGTTTCTCCCGGGAAGACCAACAGATGCTCGCGCTGCTGGTACGCGGCCATCGCCGTAATATTCCCAAGGACAAGTTTGCCGAATTCGGTAAAGACGGCATCAAGCTGATTCGCCTGTGCGCGCTGCTGCGCTTTGCGATCCTGTTCCACCACATCCGTGGCACCCAGGAAATGCCCCAGGTCAAACTGCATGCCGATGGCGACAGCCTGGAAGTGATGTTCCCCAAAGGCTGGCTGGATGAAAACCAGCTGACCCAGGCGGACTTCGCCCAGGAAGCGGAATGGCTGACACGGGTGGGGTTCAGCCTGAACCTGCGCTAAAGCCCACTGCAAAACAAATGTGGGAGCGGGCTTGCCCGCAAATGCAGTGGAACAGTCACCAGATGCATTGACTGACACACCGCATTCGCGAGCAAGCCCGCTCCCACATGGAGTTGCGTATGCCTGGGCTAGTTCACCGTCAGAATCGGGCTACCCAACTTCTCCAATAATGTCGCCTGCGCGCTGCGCGGGTTCTGGTTGCCGGTCGGGGTGTTACGCACGTAGCGACCATCCGACTGCAGGCTCCAGCTGTGGGTGTTGTCGGTGAGGTAGCTTTCCAGCTCCTTCTTGACCCGCATGATCAGCTTCTTGCCTTCCACCGGGAAGCAGGTCTCCACGCGCTTGTCGAGGTTGCGCTCCATCCAGTCGGCACTGGAGAGGAACATCTGTTCTTCGCCGCCGTTAAGGAAGTAGAACACGCGGGTGTGCTCCAGGAAGCGGCCGATGATCGAGCGCACATGGATGTTATGCGACACGCCCACAATGCCGGGGCGCAGGCAGCACATGCCACGTACCACCAGGTCGATGCGCACACCGGACTGGCTGGCCTTGTACAGAGCACGGATGATCTTCGGATCGGTCAGCGAGTTGAACTTGGCGATGATGTGCGCCGGCTTGCCATCGAGGGCAAACTGGGTCTCGCGGGCAATCATGTCGAGCATGCCCTTCTTGAGCGTGAACGGCGCGTGCAACAGCTTCTTCATGCGTAGGGTCTTGCCCATGCCGATCAACTGGCTGAACAACTTGCCGACGTCTTCGCACAGCGCGTCGTCGGACGTCAGCAAGCTGTAGTCGGTGTAGAGCTTGGCGTTGCCGGCGTGATAGTTACCGGTACCCAAGTGGGCGTAGCGCACGATCTCACCGGCTTCACGGCGCAGGATCAGCATCATCTTGGCGTGGGTCTTGAAGCCGACCACGCCGTAGATCACCACCGCACCGGCCGCTTGCAGACGGCTGGCCAGTTGCAGGTTGGACTCTTCGTCGAAACGCGCACGCAACTCGATCACCGCAGTGACTTCTTTGCCATTACGCGCCGCATCCACCAGCGCATCGACGATTTCCGAGTTCGCGCCGCTGCGGTACAGGGTCTGGCGCACGGCCAGGACGTGCGGGTCCTTGGCAGCCTGGCGCAGCAGGTCGACCACCGGGGTGAACGACTCGAAAGGGTGCAGCAGCAGGATGTCCTGCTTGCTCACCACGCTGAAGATGTTCTCGCTGTTTTGCAAAAGTTTCGGGATCTGCGGCGTGAACGGCTTGTATTGCAGCTCCGGGTGGCTGTCCAGGCCGGTAATGCTGAACAGGCGCGTGAGGTTCACAGGGCCGTTGACCTGGTACAGCTCCGATTCTGCCAAGTTGAACTGCTTGAGCAGGTAGTCCGACAGATGTTTCGGGCAGGTGTCCGCCACTTCCAGGCGCACCGCATCGCCATAGCGCCGTGAGAACAGTTCGCCGCGCAGGGCACGTGCCAGGTCTTCAACGTCTTCGGAGTCCAGCGCCAGGTCGGCGTTACGGGTCAGGCGGAACTGGTAGCAGCCCTTGACCTTCATGCCCTGGAACAGGTCGTCGGCGTGCGCGTGAATCATCGATGACAGGAATACATAGTTGTCGCCAGCGCCCCCTACCTCTTCCGGTACCTTGATGATCCGAGGCAACAGACGCGGCGCCGGGATGATCGCCAGGCCCGAATCGCGGCCGAAAGCGTCGATACCTTCGAGTTCGACGATGAAGTTGAGGCTCTTGTTCACCAGCAAGGGGAACGGGTGCGTCGGGTCGAGGCCGATAGGCGTGATGATCGGCGAAATCTCGTCCCGGAAGTAACGGCGCACCCAGGTCTTGATCTTGGCGGTCCAGTGACGACGACGAATGAAGCGGACTTGGTGCTTTTCCAGCTCCGGCAGCAGGATGTCGTTGAGGATCGCATACTGGCGGTCTACATGGCCGTGCACCAGCTCACTGATACGCGCCAGGGCCTGGTGCGGTTGCAGGCCATCGGCACCGGCTTGTTCACGGGCAAAGGTGATCTGCTTCTTGAGGCCGGCAACACGGATCTCGAAGAACTCGTCCAGGTTACTGGAGAAGATCAGCAGGAATTTCAGCCGCTCCAGCAAGGGGTAGGACTCATCCAGCGCCTGCTCAAGCACGCGGATGTTGAATTGCAGTTGTGACAACTCGCGGTGGATGTACAGGCTGCTGTCATCCAGGTTGGTGACCACGGCCACCGGCGCCGGCGCAGGCGCTTCGGCCACCACCGCAGGCGGTGCGGGCTCCAGCTCCGGCGGGGTCTGGGCGACTTGTTCAACCACCGGGTGAGCGTCTTTTACGGCAACTTCTGAGAGTCCTTCGGTATTCATCGAGTGTTCCTGTGAGGGCTATTGTTGCTCTCTAAGCAATTGGGCGGCGCGGGCGGCGAAGTAGGTCAGAATGCCATCAGCGCCGGCACGTTTAAAGGCAGTCAGGGATTCGAGGATCACCCCTTCACTCAACCAACCATTCTGGATGGCCGCCATGTGCATGGCGTATTCACCGCTGACCTGATAGACAAAGGTCGGCACTTTGAATTCCTCTTTGACCCGGTAAAGAATGTCAAGGTAGGGCATCCCCGGCTTGACCATCACCATATCGGCGCCTTCGGCCAGGTCGGCAGCCACCTCGTGCAGGGCTTCCTGGCTGTTGGCCGGGTCCATCTGATACGAGGCCTTGTTGGCCTTGCCCAGGTTCAGCGCCGAGCCTACCGCATCGCGGAATGGGCCGTAGTAGGCGCTGGCGTATTTGGCCGAGTAGGCCATGATCCGCACATTGACGTGACCGGCCAGCTCAAGGGCTTCGCGAATCGCCTGGATGCGCCCGTCCATCATGTCCGACGGTGCAACCACCTGGGCGCCCGCAGCCGCGTGTGATAACGCCTGCTTGACCAGTGCATCGACGGTGATGTCGTTCTGCACATAACCGTCTTCGTCAAGAATGCCATCCTGGCCGTGGGTGGTGAACGGGTCCAGGGCCACGTCAGTGATCACCCCAAGCTCCGGGAAGCGCTCGCGCAAGGCACGGGTGGCGCGCTGGGCAATCCCGTCGGGGTTCCAGGCTTCAGCGGCGTCCAGGGACTTGAGTTCCGCCGGGGTCACCGGAAACAGCGCCAGCGCCGGAATGCCCAACTCGACCCAATTCGCCGCTTCTTCAAGCAACAAATCAATGGTCAGACGCTCCACACCCGGCATCGACGCCACCGCTTCCCGGCGATTTTCGCCGTCGAGCACGAAAACCGGCAGGATCAGATCATTCGTGGTCAGTACATTTTCACGTACCAGGCGACGAGAAAAATCATCACGACGATTGCGACGCAGACGGGTGGCAGGGAACAGGCGATTGGCAGGGGTAAAGCTCACGACAGACTCCTGAGCCCGTGTTTACGGGCGAGCGTTGCAGTTATAAGCGGCCATTATGACGAATGAATGACAGTTGTGCTTATCGACGCGACCTGTAGTCCCATTCGTCATTTGCATAGGAATTGTTCACTTCGTGACACATCTCGATACTTTCATGAATCTTCGTGAAGGCGTAGGCTGCGCGTTCATTTCGCCAGCACCCTAGACCATGCTTCAACAATTTCTGCATGACTTCGGCTACTTTGCCCTCTTTCTCGGCACGTTCTTCGAAGGCGAGACCATCCTTGTACTCGCAGGCTTCCTGGCGTTCCGTGGCTACATGGATATCAACCTGGTGGTGGTCGTTGCCTTTTTTGGCAGCTACGCCGGCGACCAGCTCTGGTACTACATGGGGCGCAAGCACGGCCGCAAGTTGCTGGCGCGCAAGCCGCGCTGGCAATTGATGGGCGACAAGGCGCTGGAACATATCCGCAAGCATCCGGATATCTGGGTATTGAGTTTCCGCTTCGTCTACGGCTTGCGCACGGTGATGCCCGTGGCGATTGGCCTGTCCGGCTATCCACCGTTGCGCTACCTGGTCCTCAACGGTATTGGCGCGGCGATCTGGGCCGCGGCACTGGGGGCGGCGGCCTACCACTTTGGCGCGGTGCTGGAAGGGATGCTCGGCAGCGTCAAGAAATACGAGCTGTGGGTACTGGGCGCCTTGCTGGTGCTGGGCTTTGGCCTGTGGCTGCGCCGTCGCTTCAAGAATGCCCGCATCGCCCGCCAAGCCTGTGCCGAGGCCAAGGCTCGGCTGGCTAACGAGCCAGCCCCGATCGAAACGCCTAAGACACCCACCGAGTAAGCCGGCTTCTGCAACAGTAGAGGCCGATGAGGCTGAGCAGGCTGTAGCTCGCCAGGCCCAGCCAGCCCAGGTTGCTGGCGGGCCACAACCCTGCCAGCGGCGCCAGCCATACCAAGGGAACATTCAGCACCAGGCGCGCCAGCTCGGCCTTCAGTGCCCATGGACGATTCTCCAGCGCAACCCCCAGGGTAAACAATCCCAGTGCCATTGCGCCCCAACCGAGGACCAGCGCCGACGTGGGCGAGCCCTCACCCACATTCATCAGATAGCTGCCAAACCCCACATAAGCCGCAAACTGCAAGGCGATGTAGACCTGTTGGCGCACGTCCAGCGGCACCTCGAATTTGCGGAACTGGCTCAGGTCCGGCTTGGCCATCGGGTACTTGGCCTTGACGTCCGCCGGCCGCCAACCGGTGCGCATGAACCAGATGCGCAGCTTGTCCCACCAACGCTCAGTACGCCTGGCGTCGCTCCAGAGCTGCGCATAAAACTGCAGGTTGGCCCACAGCGGATTCCAACTGGCCAGGGGTGTGGTTACGCCGAAAATCACCGGTTCGTTATCGTCTTCCTCTTGGAAAGTGCCGAACAGCCGGTCCCAAATAATGAACACCCCGCCGTAGTTGCGATCCATGTAGAGAGCGTTCTGTGCATGGTGGGCCCGATGATTGGACGGTGTGACGAAAAACCATTCGACCCAGCCGAGCTTGGGAACATGGCGTGTATGGACCCAGAATTGATACAGCAGGTTGAGCGACGCTACGCTGATAAACACCACCAGCGGCACACCAACCACCGCCAGGGGCAAGTAGAAGATCCAACTCAGCAGGAAACCGGTGCTGGTCTGGCGCAAGGCAGTGCTGAGGTTGTAGTCCTCGCTCTGGTGATGCACCGAATGCGCGGCCCACAGGATGTTGCGTTCATGCCCCATGCGGTGCAGCCAGTAGTAGCAGAAATCATAAAACACAAAAGCGAATACCCAGGTCCAGACGCTCTGGGTCGGCAACTCGAACAACGCCAGGTGCTTGAGGGCGAAGGCGTAGGTCAGCAGGCCCACACCCTTGGTGAGCAAGCCGGTGGTGGTGGACAGCACACCGGTGCTGAGGCTGTTGATGGCATCCGCCACTCGGTAGTTGCGCGCGCCGCGCCAACGGTCGGCCAGCAACTCCACCACAATCAGGGCGATAAAAAACGGTACTGCGTAAGGCACGAAGTCCATGGGCTAGTCCGGTCTATTTTTGTTACATCAAGATTAGGTGCAGCGACGTGAGATCCCATTGGCAACAGGTTACAAATTAGTAGACATTTAACGCCATGAATCAGGAGAAATGCCCATGAGCAAAAAGATTGCAGTGATCCTTTCCGGCTGTGGCGTCTACGACGGCGCAGAGATCCATGAAAGCGTGATCACCCTGCTGCGCCTGGACCAGCGCGGCGCTCAAGTGGAATGCTTTGCACCCGACGTTGCGCAGTTGCACGTGATCAACCACCTCACGGGCGAAGAAATGCCCGAGTCGCGCAATGTGCTGGTGGAATCGGCGCGCATTGCCCGCGGCGCCGTGAAGGATATAGGCCAAGCCAACGCCGCAGACTTTGACGCGCTGATCGTGCCGGGCGGGTTTGGTGCGGCCAAGAACCTGTCGAACTTTGCCGTGGAAGGCGCCGGTTGCAGCATCAACCCCCAGGTGCTGGCACTGGCTGAAGCCTTTGCCGAAGCGGGCAAGCCGGTGGGGTTGATCTGCATTTCGCCGGCCCTGGCCGCCAAGATCTACGGCCCTGGCGTGACCTGTACCATCGGCAACGATGCCGACACCGCGGCAGCCCTGGACAAGATGGGCGCCACCCACCTCGAATGCAGCGTGGAGGACATCGTCGAAGACCAGGCGCGCAAGCTGGTGAGTACGCCGGCCTACATGCTGGGCAAGAACATCAGCGAGGTGGCGTCAGGCATCAACAAGCTGGTGGATCGGGTGTTGGAGTTGACTCACGAGAACGACTGACGCCCTCTTTCTGTAGGAGCGAGCTTGCTCGCTCCTACAGTGGTTTCATCAAGCGGGTAAGGATTCGGTCCAGCGCATTGGCAAACGCCTGCTTGTCCTTTTCGCTGTGGGGCGGTGGGCCGCCGCCCATCTGGCCTTGCTCGCGCAGGTCGGTAAACAGGTTACGCACCGCCAACCTCTCGCTCATGTTCGCTGGGCTGAATTCCTTGCCACGCGGGTCAAGGGCCGTCACGCCCTTCTTCACCAGGCGGTCGGCCAAGGGCACGTCGCTGCAAATCACCAGTTCGCCGGGCACGGCGTGCTCCACCAGGTAATCATCGGCGGCATCCGGCCCGCTGGGCACCACGATCAGCTTCACACAGGCAAAGCTCGGTTTGATCTGGCTTTGCCCTGCCACCAGCACTACCTCAAACTGGCGCTTGAGGGCGAACTTCACCACTTGGTCCTTGGCCGCCCGAGGGCAGGCGTCGGCGTCGATCCACACGCGCATGCTACGCCGCCACCCGGCGCTTTTCGGTCAGGCGGCTACGGCCATACAACACCACAATCGCCAGGATCGCCACGGCCTGTGCCCCCAACGAGTACGCATCGGCGTGGATGCCCAGCCAGTCGAAGTCAAAGAACGCCACCGGCCGCGTGCCGAAGATGCCTGCTTCCTGCAAGGCTTTCACACCGTGCCCGGCAAACACCACCGACAGCGCACACAGCAGCGCGGCGTTGATGCCGAAGAACAGCGCCAGGGGCAACTTCGCCGAACCGCGCAGGATCACCCAGGCCAGGCCCACCAGCAGCACCAACGCCGTGGCACCACCGGCCAGCACCGCGTTGTGCCCGGCAGGGCCGGCTTGCAGCCACAGGGTTTCGTAGAACAGGATGACTTCGAACAGTTCGCGGTACACCGAGAAGAACGCCAGCACGGCAAAACCGAAACGCCCACCGCCGCCCACCAGGCTGCTCTTGATGTAGTCCTGCCAGGCTGCCGCGTGACGCCGGTCGTGCATCCACACGCCGAGCCACAGCACCATCACACTGGCGAACAACGCCGTGCAGCCTTCAAGCAACTCACGCTGGGCACCGCTGACGTCAATGACATAGGCCGCCAAAGCCCAGGTACCCAAGCCTGCCAACAGCGCCAGGCCCCAGCCGACGTTGACGCTGCGCACCGCCGATTGCTGGCCGGTGTTACGCAGAAAGGCGAGGATCGCTGCCAGCACCAGAATCGCTTCCAGGCCTTCGCGCAGCAGGATCAGCAAGCCGGAGATATAGCTCAACGACCAGCTCAGGCCATCGCCGCCCAGCAAACCGGCCGATTCAGTGAGTTTCCCTTTGGCCAAGTCCAAGCGCTGCTGCACCTGCTCGATAGGCAAGCCGTCCTGCAACGATTGCCGATAGGCCATCAGGGCCTTCTCGGTGTCTTTGCGCACATTGGCATCGACGTTATCCAGGGAGCTTTCCACCAGTTCGAAGCCTTCCAGATAGGCCGCGACGGATAGATCGTAAGCCTGCTCATGGTCGCCGTTGCGGAAGGCCGCGAGGCTCTTGTCCAGGGTGGCGGCGGTGTAGTCGAGCAACTGCGCGGGGCCACGCTGAACCTGCGGCGGTTGGGCACGTTGAGCGCGGAATGTCGCGGCAGCGCCAGGGCCGTCAGCGGCGAGCACTTCATTGGGGGTCTGGCGGGCCAGGTCGGCAAGGTTGAATGTCTGCTCGCCTTTGGCGGCGGCCGGGTCGGCCGTGAAGCCGGCGATATAGGTTGCCAGGTCCCAGCGCTGGCGGTCGTCCAATTGGTCAGCGAACGACGGCATGTCGGTGCCCTCCACGCCCAGGCCGAGGGTGTTGTAGATCGCGTAGAGGCTCAGGCGATCCAGGCGCGTGGCATCGCGCAGGTTAGCGGGTGGTGGCGTCATGCCCATGCCTGCGGGGCCATCGCCGGCACCTGCTGTGCCGTGGCACACCGAACAATGCTGGGCGTAGAGCGGCGCGCCGCGCGTCGGGTCCGGCGTGATGGCCGGGGCCTGGCTGACTTCATACGCCACGGCCAGCTTGGCACCCAATTGACGGGCCTGGCGGGCAACGCTTGCGCCATCCTGGTGGGCAGTGACCGCGGCCAGCAGTTCATCAACGCCCTTTATCAGCTCGGCGCGCTCGGGTTTGTCTGGCAAATCCGCCACCAGCCCCTGCAACACCCCGAGAAATTCCACTTGTTCACGGTATTCCGAGTCATCCACCACCTTGCCCGCCTCCACCGTGGGTGGGTAGTCGGCGCCAATGTAGTCCAGCAAATGCAGGGCTTGCGGCGCGCCCTCGGCGGTCGCGGCCAACAGATTGAAGCTGCACGACAGCAACGCCGGCAACAGCAGCCAGGCGAGAAAGCGGAAAGGGGCGGTCATGAATGAATCTCAAGTGGAAATACGAAGTAACACTATTGTTGAGCTTTAATGGATTCGACTCAAGGTGTTATTTCATATCACCCGCTCCCACATTTTTGAGCCAGTCGCTTGGTCAGGCCGTGGCGCGATGCAGGCTCGCCAGGAAACCGGCAGCGCCGACAAACAAGCCAGCAAAGGTGCGGTTTACGCGTTTCTGTTGTTTGGGCGTACGCAACAGGCGCAAGACTTTCGACGCCAACCCTGTATAGCCCGCCATCACGATCATATCGACGCTGATCATAGTGGCACCGAGGATCAGGTACTGGATCAACAACGGCGCCTGCGGGTTCACGAACTGCGGCAGCACCGCCAGCATAAACACCAGCGCCTTGGGATTGCTGGCGTTAACCAGGAAGCCGCGGAACATCATCGCCATCGGTTTGCCGATCGGGCGCACGGCGGCGTCATCGGTCATGTCCATGGGCAGGGCACGCCATTGTTTGATGGCCAGATACACGAGGTAGGCCACGCCAAACCATTTGATCGCATAGAACGCAGTAGACGAGGCCGCCAGAATGGCACCCAAACCACCGGCGACCACCGCAATCTGCATCGCCAGGCCCAGTTGCAGACCGATGGCGTTCCAGTAGCCACGCACAAAACCGTATTGCAGGCCGCTGGACATCGAGGCGATGGCACCGGCGCCAGGAGAAAGGGAGATGATCCAACTGGCCAGGAAAAAGGCCAGCCATGTATCGAGAGCCATTGCACACCTCGTAAGGGAGTTAGCGGTTGTGCCTTAAGCTAACTCCAGCGACCAAAGGCTGGCTATAGATTTCTGTAGGAGCGAGCTTGCTCGCGCCTACAGGATATTAGTGCCAGAGCCGGGCCAACGGCGTACCGAACGCTGGAAGAACAGACTATTGGGCACCTGCACCATCGCGCTGTTGGTCCCGGCTTCCTCGACTTCGATCAGCGTGGTGTAGAGCAAGTTGATCGCCACGACCCGGCCCTTCACGCCCGGTTTGTCGACGGTGTCCACCAACTCGACGATATCACCGAGGCGAAACGGCCCGACCGTGAAGATCAGGATCGCGCACAGCAGGTTGGACAGCACCGACCACATGGCGAAGAACGCCACGGCCGCCACCGCGACAAAGCCTGACAGGGCCGTCCACAACACCGTGGCAGACACACCCAGGCGGCCCAGCACAAAGATCAGCGCACTGCCCATGATCAGCCAGCGCAAGCCGCCCCGCAGGGGCATCAGCAATTGCGGCGGGAACGGGTAGCGCTCACCCAGGCGCGTAAGGCCTTTTGCGACGAAGCGCTGAGCCAGGTAGCCAGCCAGCAGGATCAGCAGGATTTGCACGCCGATCCAGATGGGTTCGATCCATTGCACCGGTACCGGTAATTGCAACGCCTCCATCAGGACAGCGCCTCCAGCTCCGCTTGCAGGGTTTCGAGCAATTCGAGGGCCTCCATCCAGGTTTCCTCCAACTGCCCCTCGCGCACCTTGAGCTTGGCCTGTTCGGCCAGCAGGTCACGCAGCTCGTCCTTGCGCGCCGCCTCGTACACGGCGCTGTCGCCCAGGCTGGCTTCGATCTTGGCCAGGCGCTCATGCACCTTGCCCAGATCGGCTTCCAGCTTGTCGGCCTCACGCTTGTGCGGCGCCAACTGCTGGCGCAGCGCGGCGGCGGCCTGGCGCTGGGCTTTCTTGTCGGTCTTGTCCGGGTTGACCGGCGTGTTGCTGGCCGGCGCATTGCGCAGACGGTACTCCGTCAGCCAGCGCGCGTAGTCGTCCAGGTCGCCATCGAACTCTTCGACCTTACCGTCGGCCACCAGCAGGAAGTTGTCGGTGGTGCTCTTGAGCAGGTGACGGTCGTGAGACACCACCAATACCGCACCGCTGAACTCCTGCAGGGCCATGGTCAGCGCCAGGCGCATTTCCAGGTCCAAGTGGTTGGTCGGCTCGTCGAGCAGCAACAGGTTCGGGCGATCCCACGCGATCAGGGCCAGGGCCAGTCGGGCTTTTTCGCCACCGGAAAAATTCAGCACAGGTTCGTCAATGCGCGCGCCACGGAAGTCGAAACCGCCAAGGAAGTCGCGCAGGGTCTGCTCGCGCTCGGTCGGCGCCAGGCGTTGCAGGTGCAACAACGGGCTTGCCTTGGCGTCCAGCGAGTCCAGTTGATGCTGGGCGAAGTAACCCACCACCGTGTTCTCGCCACGAGTGAGGCGACCGGCCAGCGGCTCAAGCTCACCCGAAAGGTTCTTGATCAGTGTCGACTTGCCTGCGCCGTTCGGGCCGAGCAAACCGATGCGTGCGCCCGGCGTGAGCTGCAGCTTGACCTTCTCCAGGATGGTTTTGTCGCCATAGCCAAGGCGAGCGTCCGAGAGGTCCAACAGCGGGCTGGAGATCTTCACCGACTCACGGAAGACAAAGTCGAACGGCGAATCGACGTGGGCCGCCGACAGCTCTTCCATGCGTTCCAGGGCCTTGATCCGGCTCTGGGCCTGGCGGGCCTTGGTAGCCTGGGCCTTGAACCTTGCGATGTAACTTTCCATGTGCGCACGTTGCGCCTGTTGCTTTTCAAAGGCCTGTTGCTGCTGGGCCAGGCGTTCGGCGCGGGCGCGTTCGAACGCGGTATAGCCGCCACGGTAAAGGGTGATTTTCTTCTGTTCGACATGGGCGATGTTATCGACCACGGCGTCGAGGAAATCCCGGTCGTGGGAGATCAGCAGCAAGGTGCCCTGGTAACTCTTGAGGAAATCTTCCAGCCACAGGATCGCATCGAGGTCCAAGTGGTTGGTCGGTTCGTCGAGCAGCAGCAGGTCAGAGGGGCACATCAGCGCTTGAGCCAGGTTCAGGCGCATGCGCCAGCCACCGGAGAAATCGGCGACCGGGCGGTCCATCTGTTCGTTGGTAAACCCAAGGCCAGCGAGCATCTTGCGAGCGCGAGCGTCGGCCGTGTAGCCGTCGGCGCTGTCCAGCTCCGAGTGCAGGCGCGCCTGGGCGGCACCGTCCTGGGCTTTTTCGGCCTCAGCCAGGTCGTGTTGCACCTGGCGCAGGCGCAGGTCGCCATCGAGCACGTAGTCGATGGCGATACGGTCCAGGGTGTCGATCTCCTGGCGCATATGGGCAATGCGCCAGTCGGCAGGCAGCAGGCAGTCCCCGGAATCCGGGGTCAGCTCCCCCAGCAACAGGGCGAACAACGTGGATTTGCCGGCGCCGTTGGCACCGATCAGGCCGGCTTTGTGACCGGCGTGCAGGGTCAGCTCGGCGTCTTCAAGAAGACGTTGCGGGCCACGCTGTAATGTTAGGCTTTGAAGTCGGATCATAATGGCGGCGGAGTTTACCAGCTTCGTTGGCCGCTGGCTTGGGTGTGAATATGTGCGCTGACCTGTGGAGCTTTGCCCTTTCGACCTATGCCCGCCCAGGCGTGGAGGCCGCGTGCCTGCGCTTGCAGGAGCAAGGGGCAGACGTGTGCCTGTTGTTGTGTGGTGCTTGGCTGGAGCAACGAGGTGTGGCGTACAAGCCCGAACGCGTTCAGGCACTGCAACAGATGGCTCATCCGTGGCGGGTGCAGGTAGTCGAACCGCTACGACAAGTGCGCGTGCAATGGCGAGCCTTGGCCCAGCAGGATGCGCAATTGGCATCGCTACGCGAGCAGATCAAGACACTGGAGCTGGAGGCCGAAAGAACGTTGCTGGCGCGCTTGGAAGCGCTGGCGCAGACATGGCCGATCAATGAGGTGGTGGATCAGCAAGACTGGCTTGAAGGCCTGGCGACCGAAGCCGCCAACCTTGACCACGACGCGCTGCTGCAATTGCGCGTCATGGCCACCAACACTTAGGAAGCGCTGGTTGGGGTGGTGCTTGGCGCTACCGGTGCAGGGGTGCTGCTGGCCGATGCAGTTGGAGCGGTGGCTGCTGCCGGGGTGGCAGTGGGTGCTGCTGGAGCGGCTGGCTTTGCGGGCGCTGGCTTGGCGGCTGGCTTCACGGCTGGTTTAGCAGCCGCAGGTTTAGCGGCTGGCTTGGCAGCCGGTTTGACAGCAGCGGTTTTAGCGGCTGGCTTCGCGGCTGGTTTGGCAGCAGCGGTTTTAGCGACTGGCTTGGCAGCTGGTTTGGCGGCAGCAGTTTTAGCAGCTGGCTTCGCGGCTGGTTTGGCAGCAGCGGTTTTAGCGACTGGCTTGGCAGCTG